>JAADDM010000015.1 GCA_013153955.1 Gammaproteobacteria bacterium
CGGCTTTATGCCTAAGGTACTGTCTATAACAGAGTATTCGGAGTGAACGTGAAGGTGAACAAATTGAGTCATATTGGGGTATTTCGCTAAAAGTAAAAGGCTAACAGTAACTGAAAACAAACGGGCCCTAAAAAGGTGGCGTTTAGAAGTCTAAGCAGACTGAAAATAGTTCACTTATTCTAACGGTTTCTGCTGGTGTAAATGTTAAAATTAGTGACTATATTCACCACTTACTGCCAAGCATAAGTGCTATTTACCTCTTATCAGGACGCTAAGCAAGACTCTTATGTCTGAGACCCTCCCGCAAACCCCTTTTTGGCTAGAACCCACTCCTGTTCTATTCCCGCCTACTCAGTTAGCACTCACTGAACCTGACGGGCTATTGGCCGTGGGGGGAGACTTAACGCCAGAATGGCTATTGCACGCCTATCAAAATGGTATTTTCCCTTGGTTTAACCCGGGTGAGCCGATTCTTTGGTGGAGCCCAACCCCCCGAAGCATCCTCCCTCTAAAGGCCCTTAAAATTAGACGGAGCTTACGTAAAACACTCCAAAAAATAGGCCGAGAACAGACCTTTACCGTGACACTGGATACCGACTTTATTCAAGTCATGCAACAGTGTGCAGATATTCCCCGTACTGATCAGGAAGGTACTTGGATATCAGATGAGATGCTAACGGCTTATCATAATCTACACCGACAGGGCTATGCCCACTCTGTCGAAGTATGGCAAGATGGCATTTTAGTGGGCGGCTTATATGGCATTGCCATTGGTAAGATGTTTTTTGGAGAATCCATGTTCTCCAAAGCCACAGACAGCTCAAAAGTTGCCCTGATTGCACTATCCATGCAGCTAAATGCTTGGGGCTTTAAGCTAATCGATACTCAAGTAGAAACGCCACACCTGAACAGTTTAGGGGCAATTTCTGTTAGCCGAACTGACTTTGAAAGCCTCATTTTAGAGCAGGTATCTCAAGCGTTTGAACCTCGACAGTGGCAATTTGATATTGACTGGATTCAGGCGGCCATTGAGCATTCCAAGCAATCAAACTAATCAACAACGCCTTTCGTTTCGACCGATTATCATCCTCGCTGCTCGACCCCTCTCATTTAGACGCAAAAAAGCCCGTTAAAACGCCTATTCAAGGTGCTCTAACGGGCTTTTAGTGCAGAACTTCCCTAACCTTTAAATTAGATTAGATTTTATTTAATCTAATCAAATAAGTAAGGGCTATTCCAAACGATAGAATTGTCTTAAATTGAGGCAACAATCTTATTTAATGTCTGACTCGGACGCATGGCTGCTGCAGATAGCGTAGGAGACATATGGTAGTAACCCCCTAAATCAACCGCTTTACCTTGTGCGCCATTCAGTTCAGCCACAATCTTCGCTTCACTCTCTGCAAAGGCTTTTGCAATCGGGGCAAAGCGTGCTTGAAGCTCAGAGTCAGTTGTTTGTGCTGCCAACGCCTCAGCCCAATACATCGCTAAATAGAAGTGGCTGCCTCGGTTATCTAGCTCGCCAACACGACGAGAAGGAGACTTATCGTTATCCAAAAATTTAGCCGTACCTGCATCCAGAGCCGTTGCCAATACCTGTGCTTTTGGCATCTCAAACGTATTTGAAAGGTGTTCAAGTGAAACGGCCAAAGCCAAGAACTCTCCTAGAGAGTCCCAGCGCAGATGGTTTTCTGAAACAAGCTGCTGAACATGCTTAGGCGCTGACCCACCTGCACCCGTTTCAAATAGACCTCCTCCATTCATTAATGGCACGATTGAAAGCATTTTAGCTGAAGTGCCTAATTCTAATATAGGGAACAGATCGGTTAAGTAATCACGCAATACATTACCGGTCACCGAGATAACATCCTTACCGGCTTTCACTTGTGCAAGGGTGAAACGAGTCGCTGCTTCAGGTGACATAATCTGAATATCTAAACCTGATGTATCATGGTCTTTCAGGTACTCCGTTACCTTAATAATCATCTGAGCATCGTGCGCACGATGTTCATCTAACCAGAAAATCGTAGGTAGGCCTGTCGCTTTAGCGCGGTTAACCGCCAGCTTTACCCAGTCCTGAATGGGTGCATCTTTGACCTGACACATACGGAAGATATCACCCGCTTCAACCGCTTGTTCAAGTAGCACGTCTCCCCCCGTTGCCACAATACGCACCGTACCTGCCGCTGACATTTGGAAGGTTTTATCGTGAGAGCCGTACTCTTCGGCTTTTTGTGCCATTAGGCCTACATTCGGTACAGAACCCATTGTACTTGGGTTAAACGCGCCGTTCTCTTTACAAAACTGAATGGTCTCTGCGAAAACACCTGCATAACAGCGATCAGGAATCACACACATCGTATCTTGCTGCTTACCTGCTTTATTCCACATTTGACCCGATGCACGAATCATCGCAGGCATAGAGGCATCAATAATGACATCACTTGGGACATTCAAGTTGGTTATGCCTTTATCCGAATCCACCATCGCAACATCAGGCTGAGCCTCATACACCGCGACAATATCTGCTTCAATCTCAGCCTTCTTAGCGGCATTCAAGGTTTCAATTTTAGCCAGAACATCCCCAAAACCGTTATTGACATTCACACCTAATTCCGCAAAGGTTGCCGCGTGCTTATCAAATACCGTCTTGAAGAAAACTGAGACCGCCTGACCAAAAATAATGGGATCAGAGACCTTCATCATGGTAGCTTTCATATGAATAGAGAATAGAACGCCCTGCACTTTTGCCTGTGCAATCGACTCCGTTAAGAAGCTATTTAAGGCTGATTGACTCATAACTGAACAGTCAATCACTTCTCCCGCTTGTAAGGGAGCAGCACCTTTTAAGGTCTCAGATTGGCCTGATGCATCCACAAATTCGATGCTAAATTCAGTGGCATTCTCAACCGTTAATGATTTCTCAGAACCATAAAAATCGCCTTCAGACATACTTGCAACACTGGTCAGAGAGTCTTTTGCCCAAGCCCCCATTGAGTGAGGATTCTTTCTAGCATAGCCCTTCACTGCTGGTGGTGCACGACGATCAGAGTTACCCTCTCTTAATACTGGGTTTACCGCTGACCCTAAGACCTTAGCGAAAGTCGCTTTTTGAGCAATCTCTTCATCTGTTTTCGGGTTAGCTGGATAGTTAGGAATCGCATAACCATGCGACTGAAGCTCTGCGATGGCCGCTTCTAACTGGGGAATTGAAGCACTGACATTCGGGAGTTTAACGATGTTTGCTTCGGGTGTTTTAGCAATGTCGCCTAACTCTGATAACGCATCTCCAATCTGCTGCTCTGCCGTTAACTTATCTGGGAAGTTTGCAATGATGCGTCCTGCAAGTGAAATATCACGTGTTTCAACCGCGATATCAGCCGCTGCTGTAAATGCCTCAACAATCGGTAGTAAAGAGTAAGTGGCTAATGCTGGCGCTTCATCCGTTAAAGTATAAATAATCTTAGATTTTTGAGACATCGAGTTTCCTATGATTTGGCTATGAGCTTCCCGTGACAGGGAGGGTTCTATGTATTAAAAAATTAACAGAAAAACAGCTAATCTTAAAACTCAGAACGGGCTTAATTTTTTAAAAATGTTAGAATGGCGGCTATTTTACCGCACTCGACCCGTACACACAAAATATAAGATAAAGTGACATCCTTATCCACGCTTTAAAGTGGTTAAACATGCTGACATTGAGCACGACGTTAACTTTATCCCCCCTGACATTTTGAGTCAGAAAACAGTGTGTTACCTTCGGCCATAGGCATCATTCAAGTGCACCCATACTTTAAAACAGGCATCTACAATGAGCGACTTAATCTTACTCAACAAACCCTTTAATGTACTGTGCCAATTTACCGATGAGAGCGAACAGTCCGCCTCAAGAGAAACCCTGGCAAACTACATTACCGATAAGGGATTTTACGCCGCCGGTCGATTAGACCGAGACAGTGAAGGCCTGTTACTGCTCACTAATGATGGAAAACTTCAGCATAAAATATCTGATCCTGTCCATAAGATGCCCAAGACCTATTGGGCACAGGTAGAGGGAGCGGTTACTCAAGAGGCCCTTAAACAGCTCAGAAATGGCGTTAATTTAAAGGATGGCGTCACCCAACCGGCCAAATGTAAACAGCTAAACAGTGGCATTCGGGTTTGGGAGCGCGTTCCGCCGATTAGAGCGCGAAAGAATATTCCCACCAGTTGGATTGAATTAACCATTACCGAAGGCAAAAACCGCCAGGTGAGAAGAATGACGGCTGCAGTGGGCTTTCCAACGCTACGCCTTATTCGGGTTAGAATTGGCGACTGGAAACTGGGGAATTTAAAACCCGGTGAATCTAAGCGCCTTCAAGACCAATAACCCGACCTTGCACCTTCAATTTTTTATAAGCAAGTGAAGGTGCCTCTGTTAAAATAATGCCATCACTCAATAACACTAAGTGAATGCTCAATGAGGCTTTTCAAAACAGAAAGGTCGCTTACTCGATTAAAATTTAAGGCTGTCCCTTTTCATGAACCATACTGATCACTCAAATACCAAAGTCATTGTCGGCCTCTCAGGAGGGGTTGACTCATCTGTTGCAGCGCTTCTCCTTAAAGAGCAAGGCTATCAGGTAGAGGGCCTTTTTATGAAAAACTGGGAGGGGGATGATACCGATGATTACTGCCCTGCCGCAGAGGATCTTAAAGATGCCATGATGGTGGCCGAGAAACTGGATATTCCGATTCACATCGAGAATTTTTCAGGCGAGTATTGGGATAATGTCTTTGAGCATTTTTTAGAAGAGTACAAGGCGGGTAGAACCCCTAACCCTGATATTCTCTGCAATAAAGAGGTCAAATTTAAAGCCTTTTTACAGCATGCATTAGAACTTGGCGCGGACTATATCGCTACAGGACACTATGCCCGTATTAGCCGTGATGAAGATGGCACTGCACATCTTCTAAAAGGGCTGGATGAAAATAAAGATCAGAGCTATTTTCTCTACACTTTACAGCAGCATCAACTTCAAAAATCACTCTTTCCAGTGGGCGAGTTAGAAAAACCCCTCGTTAGAAAAATGGCCGAAGATGCGGGCTTAATCACACATGATAAAAAAGACAGTACCGGTATCTGCTTTATTGGCGAGCGTAAATTTAAAGATTTCTTACAACGTTTTTTACCTGCTCAGCCTGGTGAGATTATTGATGATAAGGGTAATGTCATCGGTAAACACGATGGCTTAATGTATCACACGCTAGGACAACGCAAAGGCCTAGGAATTGGCGGCGGTCATGGCCAAGGTAATGACCCTTGGTACGCAGCAGATAAAGATTTAACGCACAACAAACTGATTGCTGTACAGGGCAAGCAACACCCATTACTGCAACATGCTGTTCTGGTTGCAGATACCTTAGACTGGGTATCAGGGCACTGCCCTCCCCTCAATACTCCCTTAAAAGCCAAAATACGCTATCGCCAGGTGGAACAGCCTTGTCAAATCATTGAGCATGAAAACGGTACGATTGTTGTGCAGTTTGATGAGACACAGTCTGCTGTCGCACCGGGTCAATCCGTTGTCTTCTACCAAGATGATGACTGCTTAGGCGGCGGTATCATCGATCAACGCTTACATCGACTAGAAGAGCGCACCTAACAACCCGCCTTCAACTAAGTGACATGATTTATTTAACAGATAATGGCTTTATATACCTATCGCCACAGAACAGAAAGGGCTTACCCCAATGTCAGAGTACACACAACAAGATAGAACCCTAGCCCTCATTGGAATCTACCAGGCCTCCCAGCTTGTATTTGATTTAGCGACCACTGGCAAGGTCGATGAGCTCGCATATAACACTTGTATTCAATCGCTATTTTGTGACAACCCTGAAAATACCTTAGAGGTATATGGGTCTGATGTTAAAAACATACAAGTCGGCTTAAATACCCTCCTTGCACAAATGAGTTCTGAAGAGGCGGTTCAGATGCGTAACGTGGAAGTAACCCGTTATGTATTAAGCTTAATCATCCTACAGAAAAAACTGCAACAACTCGGTGAGCCTTTGAATAACATCGCCTCTATTCTAGAGACGGCCAAAGGCCAACAAACACACTTTGGCCAAAATCATGAAAACGTCATCGCTGCCATTGCCCGTGCCTACTCTGAGAATGTCAGTAACATCAACCCTAGAGTGATGGTTAATGGCCAGCACGGCCATCTAGATAACCCAAGAGTCGCCAATAAGATTAGAGCACTTCTGCTGGCAGGGATTCGCTCGGCACTGCTTTGGAGTCAGTTAGGCGGTACTCGTTGGGGCTTGCTATGGTCGAGAAAAAAGTATCTTCAGTCAGCGCTTGAACTACAAGCAATGCTTCCTGTTCAGAAAGAGAAGCTAACCCCTCCGACAAGCATTTTTAAAGACGATTAATACCCCCTTATTAAACAGGGCTCCCTAAATATAAATGCAGGCACAAAAAAGCCGAAGTAACCAGGCCTGGTTACTTCGGCTTTTTTGCAATAGGCTTTATATGCTTGATAAAACGTATCTCATCAAGCTATCCCATCAAAGAGAGGGCTATTTAATCGTTTGATAAACAGCCTTCTTAACCACCTCAGCGCTAGCCACTAAAGCTTTTAAACGTGCTTCATACTGTGCATTCGCAAATAACTCACTAAATGCTCGTTTTAAAGCCTGTTTGTCAGAGTCATCTACCGGAATTGATTTAACCCCAGAGACTCTGATTAATACCGTATCGCCCGTATCAAGCTGATAAGCGCGCCATGATGCTTTATCTTCAGCAGGCTTAACAACTTTAAAAGCTTCTGTGACCATTTGAGGAAGTAGCTTCTGTGAATTACGAGAGATCCAACCCACCGTATTCCACTCAACGCCATCCTGCATCAATGACTCAGGGTTTTCACCAGACTCTGCTTTGACCAATAAAGATTGCGCTAAATCAGCCGCCGCTTTAATAGAAGCTTCACGTACCAGCTTATCTTTAATGCCTGTAGCAACCTCTTCTAAAGGCTTCTGACGGGCTTCTTGTTTTGTATTCAAGCGTAAAACAATAGAGCGGTTCGGAGCAAGCTCAATAGAGGTACTGTTTAACTTACCTTTAAGCACATCCTCAGAGAAAGCCAACTTAATCACCTTACCATTAGAGACAATATTCCCAGCCCCACCTTCACGACTGAACAGAGAAGAGGTTTGAACTTTCATACCCAGTGCATCCGCAGCAGGCTCAAGGCTGTCTGACTGTTCATAAGCTAAGGTATTTAACTGTTCTAACAAATCAAAGTACTGACGTTCAGCTTCTTGTAAACGGTACTGCTCTGCCACTTCGGCCTTAACAGAATCAAACGGTTGAACTTTCTTACCCTCAACGGCTTCAAGCTTAATCAGGTGAAAGCCAAACTCTGTTTTAACAGGCTCACTGACTTGACCGACCTCCATCGTAAAGACGGCCTCGTCAAATGCAGGTACCATCATACCTTGTTCAAACGTGCCTAAATCTCCACCGGAATTAGCAGAACCAGGATCCTTAGAGTAAATTTTAGCTAACTCAGAAAAATCTTCTCCAGCGGCTATTTTAGCCTGAACCTCTGCAACCGTTTTCATTGCAGCCTCTTCGCCAGTAGACTCATCTACTGAGATTAGGATATGCTTTGCAGTACGCTTTTCAGGCAAGCCAAACAGAGAGATGTTCTCTTCAAAATAGGCTCTTAGTAACTCATCCGTTACCTCTATTGATTTTGCAATTTCAGACTGTGATAGATCAATATAGTCGATAGATACTTTTTCAGGCTCTACAAATTGATCTAACGCCCCTTCATAAGCCTGCTTTACCTGCTCATCCGTCACAACCACTGTTTCTGCAAAAGGACGCTGATCAATGCGTAAGTAACTTACTTCACGTTCCTGGCCCTGAAGCGCAGCTAACTGCGCCACTTCAGAGTCTGTTGCAAAGCTAGAAGATTGCGTGATCGCGCTAAACTGTTGCTCCAATAAAAACTGGCGTTGTTCAAACTCAAAACGTGCGATGTTTAATCCATTACGCAGTAAAACTTCTTCATAAACCTTATCAGAGAACTTGCCATCCTGCTGAAAGACGGGCGCGGAATGAATTGCAGCAGCCAGCTGCTGATCACTCACAATCATTCCCTGATCATTTGCCCATTGACGCATCACTTCAGATTCAACTAAAGACTCAAGTACCTGCTCACGAAGCTCTTCATCTTTGACCACTTCATCATATAAATCCCCAAACTGCTCCTGTAAACGTATTTTTTGACGATTATACAGCGTGACAAACTCATTGCCCCCTATTGGCTCACCATTCACTTCAGCGACAACAACGGCTTTATCGCCGCGTGCATACTGATCAATACCAAACAATGCGAAGGTCATAATAATCAAACCGACTATAACCCAAGCGATCCACCCTTGAGCGTGATCACGAATACTTTGTAACATGCAGAATCCTTTGAACTCTATTCTCTATAAAAATTACTGACTATAATAACAATCTAACTGCGTTCTTTCACCTATTTAAAGTAATTGCGCCTGTTTTCTGACAAAATAATGTTCTCCCCTATGCTTTTCTCTTTAAAACACAAAGCCTCACCATTTTCAGCTAAACTTTCAATCTAAATAACTTTACTAAGTGAGTGCCACATGATAAAAGTGCTATATGTCGATGATGCCAATTCAATGCGAAAATTAGTGAGCCTTGTTTTATCTGAATACTATGAAGTGACTCTTGCTGAAGACGGACAAGAAGGCCTCAATGCGCTTGAAGGCAACCAATTCGATGTCATTATCTCAGATGTAAATATGCCTGTTATGGGGGGCTTAGAGTTTC
>JAADDM010000182.1 GCA_013153955.1 Gammaproteobacteria bacterium
ATACGCGACAGGTTCAAGCCTTTTTAGCATCTGAAACCAGTGCCAAGGAAGTCCCTTTTGAAGCTGACTGGGGGCTTAAATTAGACAGCCCGGGTCGTCAAATATTCCCCGGCCACCACGGCATGGATGGTTTCTTCTACTGCTTGCTTGAGAAAGCATAAGCAGATGCGCACTCAAGCGGACATCCGATTAGCCTCGCAAACAGGTTCTAATCAATGCCCCAGCTTAAAACACCCCGCTGGCGGGGTTTATTTTATCTATTTTCTGCTGTTGTGCAGTACCTTCACCCTTAGCCCGGAGGCCTTTGCGGAAGAGAAAGGCATTATGATTGTGCGCGTAAGCGACTATCAACAAGATAATACCCTTCTGCTTGACTCTGAAAGCCTCTTCCATCTTCCCGAACAGGTAAAGCAGGCCATTCATCATGAAATCCCCCTAAACTTTAAAACCGAAATTCGCCTACTCGAAGAGACTCGCTGGATGGGCATGACATTTCAGCGCACTCGATTTGATTTAGAGTACTACACCCGACTCTACGCTTATGGCGTGAACCACCACTATGTGCTCTATAACACCCGAAATAATAAAGTTCAAACCTTTGAAACCTTAGAGTCCGCTTTGCAAACGCTCGGCACGCTTCGCGCCTTCCCTATTGCACACTTAGCCGAACTGCACCCCGAACAACGCTACACCTTAGAAATGAAAATTTCATTAGATCGCTGGAAACTACCTGCGCCTCTCATTATCGAATCTTTCATGGACCCTGATTGGCATTTAGAGAGTGATTGGTTTGAATCCATTATTGAAACCCCTAAGAGCTGGCAGTAACCCATAATGATGTGTAATAAAAGGACCGACCCATGAACTCTGGACTGTGGCACTTCTTAAAGCAGTACGGCTGGATCACACTTATTTCCAGTGTCTTGCTGATTACGCTCATCATTATGAGTCAGATACTGCAAAATGCTTCCAGCTTTGCCGACACTTACTCTGCCTTACTCGTATTTACCCTTGTTGGAGTAGGGGTACTCCTATTTGTTTTAATCAAAACCCTGTGGACACTGCGTAAACAGGCCATTAAGAAAACCCCCGGCATCAAGATTACCATCCGTCTCACCCTGCTATCAACACTCATGCTGGGAATTCCTACCGCAATTATTTTCTACTTTTCACTGGTCTTTATTCAGCAAGGCATAAACCAGTGGTTTGATGTTAAAACCGAAACAGCCCTTGAAAATGCCTCTACCTTAGTGCGCATGACCTTAGATAATAAAACCCGCGACAGCCTGAAATTGACACTCTCTGCGGTTAAAGAGAAAAGTCAGTCTTTAGCGGAATCTCCTGCAACAGAAATCAGTAAACTTAGGGCATTAATCAATGCTCAAGAAGTCGCCATCTATCATACAAATCAACAGCTAATCGCCTTCAGCAGCCAAGATGCAGCAGACACCTTGCCAGAACCTCCTGGGGATAACCTGTTCCAGCAAATACGCCAAAATAAAACCTACGCAGCGGTTGAAACAATTCAAGACTCCACTTTGAAAGTACAATTCATTCGAGTCATCTTGCCCTTTTCGGACATTGACTCAAGTGGCAGCTACGCCTTACAGGCCATCTTTCCCATCTCAAGCAGCATGACCGATTTAGCCGAATCCGTGGCGATTGCCTCAGGGCAATATAAAGAGCTCTCCTATTTAAAAGGCCCACTGACAACCAGCTTTACCTTAATTCTCTCCATGGTATTCCTACTCACGTTAGTCACCTCTGTCTTATTTACAATTCAGGCCGTTAAAAACTTTACCCGACCCATTCGCGTTCTAGCACGGGGGACTCGAGCCGTTTCTAAAGGCGATTACACCGTCAAAATGGATATTAAAGGTCACGATGAATTTGGCGATTTAACTCAATCCTTTAACGACATGATTCAAAGAATCTCTCAAGCCAGAAATGACATCAAACTCAGCCATAAACAGGCAGAGGTTCAAAAACTCTATCTTCAAGCAGTGATTAAAAACCTCACCAGTGGCGTACTCACACTGGATATGAACCAGCGAATCAAAACGTCAAATGACGCCTCTAAAAGCATTCTCAATGCCGATTTAAACTTACAAGTCGGCAAGCGATTTGAAGAGGTACTTGATCGTGAGGATAACAGCCATTTGAGTGAACTATTCGCCCTCATTTCGCCGAACTTTAGTCGAACGCGCGCCGCAAAACCTTGGAGTTTACAGCACGCATTCTCATGCAAAGAGGGCGCTAAAATACTCATGATCCATGGTTCAACACTGCCAAGCATTGACCAGAAAATTGGCGGTTACGTCATTGTTATTGATGATATTACAGAGCTCGTGCAAGCGCAAAAACATGCCGCTTGGAGTGATGTTGCCCGCCGTTTAGCGCATGAGATAAAAAATCCATTAACCCCCATCCAACTCTCTGCTGAGCGCCTAAACCATAAACTGAATAAACAGCTTTCTGGAGAGGACAAAGCCCTGCTTGAACGGATGACGAAAACCATTATTGAACAAGTCTCCACCATGCAAACCCTTGTGCAAGCCTTCTCAGATTACGCTAACACGCCCGAAATACAGCTTGAACCAACAGATATTCATTTACTGATTAGTAGCCTCACCGAGATGTATCGAGATCCTTCTGCCGATTGGAAGGTGCGTGCGCATATCCCACCCCACTGCCCAATGGTTCAAGCCGACAGCGCTCGACTGCGCCAGCTATTTCATAACCTGATTAAAAATGCACTGGAGGCGATGGAGAATACGATCCTGCCCCGTGTCATGATCACCACACACTGCAATAACCCTGAGCTTTTAACCATTAAAGTCTGTGATAATGGCCCGGGGATTCCTGAATCGTCTCAAAACTGGATTTTTGAACCTTATGCGTCAGATAAGCCAAAAGGCTCTGGACTCGGGCTTGCCATTGTGCATAAAATAGTGGATGAACATCATGGCCAAATTGAGTTAAACTCTTCTCCTGGCAATGGTACCTGCTTTATAATTAAACTCCCTATTCATGCAGATTCTGCGTAATTTTCTGACACAAGGCGAATCAATGAAACCCGGTAAACTGTTAATTGTTGATGATGAAAAAAGCATCCGCGACTTAATGCAAGAGATTTTTATCGAAGAGGGTTATGTCGTTGAAACGGCTGCCAACGGGACGCAAGCCCAAGCAGCGTGGCGTAATACGCTGCCTGACGTAATCTTTTTAGATGTGTGGATGCCTGATATTGATGGTATTTCACTGCTTAAAGACATGCAAAATGAACAGGTATTAGATCATGCCAAAGTCATTATGATGTCTGGGCACGGTACGATTGAGACCGCCATTGAAGCCACTAAACTGGGCGCCTATGACTTTTTGGAAAAGCCGCTATCGCTCGCCAAACTCATCGTGACTGCTGAGCGCGCGATTGAGCACAACCGCCTGAACCAAGAAAATCGTCAACTTAAACTTGCCCTGCCAGAACAGTTTCTACCTATAGGCAAAAGTAAACTGATTATTCAGCTCAGAGAGACCGTAGAACGCCTCTCTAAATTCAGTATGCCTATTTTTATCACTGGAGAGTCTGGAACGGGCAAGCGTCATATTGCAAGGGCGCTTCATAAAACCAGTCGCCGTAAAGACAGTGCTCAAATTGAGCTCTCTAGCTTAGACTTTAACCGCCTAGCCGAGGCAGATAATCAAACTCAACTCAGCCAAAAACTAAGAGATGCCCACAACGGAACATTAGTCATTCCAAACCTAGAACAGCTCTCTCTGCCTGCGCAAAATATTTTAATGGAACTGATCCAGAGACAGAGCCTTCAGGCAAAAGCCAACACTGAAGCCATTCCAATGGATATTCGCATCATCGCCTTAGCAAAACATGATTTAGAGCTGACCGTTGCCCAAGGTCTATTTCGAGAGGACCTTTATCAACGCTTAAAGGTCATGCCGATTGCCCTACCTGCTTTACGTCAGCACACTGAAGACATTCCTGAACTTATTGAGTATTTTGTCAATTATTTTGTCACTCATGAAGGTATGGAGTACCGCCATGTCAATGTGCCAGCCCAAAATGTGCTGCGTCAATACAGCTGGCCGGGAAATTTAAAAGAGCTGAAAAATTTGATCCAACGACTGCTTATTTTAGGCAATGGCGACATCAGCGATGAGGAAGTTAAAACAGCGTTGGCTAAAACAGAACCCCTTGACAACACGTTAACGGAAATTGACACCTCATTACGTTTAAAAGAGGCGAAAGACCGACTAGAAGGCGCCTATTTGAGTCAGTTACTGCGTGAAACTGGCGGCAATGTTTCCGAAACGGCTAAACGCTCAGGCATTGACCGAACCAACCTCTATCGCAAATTAAAAGCGTTAGGAATAGATCCTAAAAACCCCCTTTAAAATAGGTAGAATAGAGAGGTGCTTAACTGCATTGATGTCAGAACAAACCCCTCTATTGTCCACTTATTTATCAACCCGTGATTAAGGTAAAGAGCTCGTTATATGAATATTGTTATTTTAGGTGCAGGCCAAGTCGGCTCTTCACTGGCTGAACTACTCGCGAACGAAAACCATGATGTCACGGTGGTAGACTTAGACCAATTACACCTACAAAAACTCCAAGATCGGCTGGATATTAGAACCATTCATGGACACGCCTCGCACCCTGATATTCTCGCACAAGCAGGCCTAGAAGAAGCTGATATGCTCATTGCTGCTACACAAAATGATGAGACGAATATTGTGGCCTGCCAGCTGGCACACATCATGCACAAAACAACCACCAAAATTGCCCGTGTGCGCAGTCCATCCTACTTAAACCACCCTGAACTGTTTGATCAAAATGAGAGCAACAACGCCATCCCGATTGATGTATTAATCAGCCCTGAGAATTTAGTAACCAACTATATCCTCCAGCTCATCGACTACCCGGGTTCACTTCAAGTGATTGATTTTGCCGATGGTAAAGTCCGACTCGTCGCCATGCGCGCCTACGCGGATGGCCTGTTAGTCAACAACCCTATTCGCACCTTAAATGAGCACCTACCCGAGCATATTAAAACGCGTATTGTTGCCATCTATCGCCGTAATGAAATCGTGATGCCCACAGGGGATGCCGTCATTGAAGCGGGCGATGAGGTGTTCTTTTTAGCAGAGCCTGAACATATTCCCGTCATCATCAATGAGCTGCGCCACAAAAAAGAGAAGCCCTCTCGCAACATTATGATTGGTGGCGGTGGCAATATCGGGTTCAGTCTCGCGCAAGCCCTAGAAAATGACCATCAAGTTAAAATCATCGACCACCGAATTGAACAGGCACGCCAAATTGCGGAAGCCCTTGATGAAACCATCATTATTCATGGAGATGTGTCGGATAAAACCCTTCTACTGGAAGAGAATATTGATGAGATTGATCTTTTTGTGGCCGTTACCGATAACGACGAAGCGAATATCATCTCAGGAATGCTTGCCAAAAAGCTGGGCGTTCGCAGAGTCATTGCACTGGTCAACAATCAGTCATACGTTGAACTGATTCAACTCAACAGCATAGATGTGGCTATATCAGCAGACAGCATCACCACCAGTAATTTACTGCACTATATGCGTCAAGGCGATACGGTCAAAGCCGTCACGCTAAGGCGCGGCGCGGCAGAGGCGATGGAGGTCATTGCCCACGGCAGTGAAAACAGTTCTGAAATTATCGGTAAAAAAATTGGCCATATTAACTGGCCAAGTGACATCACCGTTGGCTGTATTATCCGTGATGATGAAGTCATCATTGCCCACCGAAATTTAGAGATTCAAGCAGAAGATCACGTTATTTTGTTTTTATCTGACATTAAAAGCTCAGAAGAGATCTCCAAGCTCTTTACCCCAGAACCGAAGAAAAGTTGGTTTTAATCACCTCTACTGAGAAAAGGCCTGTCATAGACCATGCACTCTAAAATCATTTTAAAAGTCCTCGGGCTCCTGCTGATGGTCTATAGCTTAAGCTTAGTGCCGCCCATATTAATCGCTCTGACCTATCAAGATGGTGACATCAGCTCCTTTACCAAAGCGATGGTCGGCGTGCTTATTTTAGGGCTGCTGCTTTGGTACCCTGTCCGAAACTACAAAAAAGATCTAAAAATCCGCGATGGTTTTCTAATTGTGGTTATGTTCTGGACGGTACTTGGCTTTGTTGGTGCGCTGCCTTTTTATCTGGAAGAGTCCATCTCTATCAGCCTAACGGATGCTATTTTTGAGTCTTTTTCAGGCCTGACAACGACGGGAGCAACCATTCTGACAGGCCTAGATACCATGCCTCACGCCATTCTCTGGTACCGCCAACAACTGCAATGGATGGGCGGCATGGGAATCATCGTATTGGCCGTGGCTATTCTGCCCATGCTTGGTATCGGGGGCATGCAGCTCTACCGTGCAGAAACGCCAGGCCCCGTTAAAGACTCTAAAATTGCACCGCGCATTTCAGAAACCGCCAAAGCACTCTGGTATATCTATGTTGGCTTAACCCTCTCCTGTGCGATTGGCTACTGGTTAGCGGGCATGAGTTGGTTTGATGCCTTTAGCCACAGTTTTTCCACCGTTGCCATCGGTGGCTTCTCTACTCACGATGCCAGCATTGGTTACTTTGACAGTGTGGCCATAGAGAGTGTGGCCATCTTCTTTATGTTTGCTGCCGGCATCAACTTCGCCTTACACTTCAGTGCCTTTCGCCACGCTCACTTTGGTACTTACTTTCGAGACCCTGAGTTTAAAGCCTATTTTGGCTTATTGGTGATTGGAATCGCCATTGCAACAGGCTATCTCTATCTACAAAATATCTATCCAAGCTGGGAAGATGCCCTACGATATGGCCTATTCCAAACCGTCTCAATCGCAACCACAACAGGGTTTGCCAATGCGGACTTTGCCATGTGGCCTGGCTTCTTACCCATTATGCTCATCTTTATGAGCTTTATTGGCGGCAGTGCAGGCTCAACTGCAGGCGGCATGAAAATGATCCGTTTTGTCCTCCTGTTTAAGCAAGGAATGCGAGAAATTAAAGGCCTGCTTCATCCCAATGCCATTCTGCCTGTTAAGCTTAACGGTAAGGCAATTCCTGAAAAGGTGATGACTGCAGTCTGGGGTTTCTTCTCAGTCTATGTCTTTATGTTTGCACTCTTAATGCTGGTCATTATGGCACTGGGCGTGGATCAAATAACCGCCTTCTCCTCTATTGCTGCCATGATGAATAACCTTGGGCCTGGACTGGGAGATGTGGCTGCAAACTTTCAGTCGATGAGTGATCCTGTTAAATGGGTATTAACCTTCACTATGCTGCTAGGGCGTTTAGAAATATTTACCCTACTGGTACTGTTTACCGCTGCTTTTTGGCGAAAATAATGACCTGCAGTAACCTATAACGATAGGCATACAACAGCCCTAAAATAGAGCTGATCTTCCCCCTTGATACTGACGGTGTACGCCTTAAAATAGAGCGTTACCATTTTGTGTATTCAAGGGGTATTTAAGTTTAATCCACCAAAAGAATTCACCATGAGTCACACGACATCGCCCTCAAAGCCCCCCCTATCCTCTGCCGATAAATGGGATGCAAATTATGCTAATGCAAATTTTGAAACCCCTGCTAACCCTTGCTATGTATTAAAGCAACATAGCCGACTGCTTCCCTTTAAGGGCCAAGCGCTCGAACTGGCTTGTGGCCTCGGTGGCAATGCGCGTTTTCTGGCTCAGTGCGGTCTAAAAACGCATGCCTGGGATATTTCGGATACGGCATTAACCCTGTTAAATAACTGGGCAAGCCTAAATCAGATGCCTATCGAGCCACTTATTACCGATTTAGAGCAGATGATTCTGCCTTATCAGCAGTTTGATGTGATTGTCGTCAGCCGTTATTTAGACCGTGGTCTGTTTAAATCAATTGAGGATGCCCTCAAACCAGGAGGCTTGCTGTTCTATCAAACCTTTTTAGCCCCTGTACAAGCGAGTGCACCCAATAATCCACGTTTCTATATCCAGCCAAGCGAATTTAACCAGGCCTGGTCAACTCTACAAACAGAAGTCTATGGAGAGGGGTGGTTAACTCCTGAAAATGAGCCGATAAGCCCAAATAACAAAGCGTCTGAACAGAGTGAAACAGCGTGCGGTAGAAACATACCTAAACATCGCTATGCTTGGTATGTTGGCCGTAAAGCAAGCAAATGACCTCAACCCCATCATCCCAAAGTCGCCTTTTTCTAAACTTATCTCCCACCGCCATTGGCTTTATACTCGCCATTGTAGGGACGGCACTCTTCTCCCTAAAATCTATTTTCATTAAATTGGCTTATGTCGAAGGACTCAATGCCGATAGTGTTCTAATGTTAAGAATGGCAATCGCCCTGCCTATCTACCTCATTATTTTGGCCTGGTTAATCAAGCAATATACTCAGCCTGACACGGGGTCTAAGGGGATTATTCCCACACTCACCACCATTACTCTGCTCGGGTTCATTGGCTACTACCTCTCCTCTTGGTTAGATTTAAAAGGCCTAGAGATGATCTCTGCACAGCTAGAGCGACTCACCCTATTTACCTACCCAATGCTGGTGGCTATTTTAGGCGCACTCTTCTTTAAAACTCCGATTACTCGAAAAATACTCTATGCGCTGGTCATCTCATACAGTGGCTTGTTAATGGTTTTTTTAGAGGAGAGTACCTTAGCGGGTGATGAGGTGTCACTGGGTACACTCTTGGTATTTCTAGCAGCCTTAAGCTTCTCATTCTACGTGCTCTTTGGTAAACCACTTATTCACCAAGTGGGCAGCCTCTGGTTTACCAGTATCGCCATGACCGCTT
>JAADDM010000295.1 GCA_013153955.1 Gammaproteobacteria bacterium
CTTCTAAAGTTGGGACAAGATCACGGATGTTTGAAATCTTTTTGTCATAAAGCAAGATGAAAGGAGACTCTAACTCTGCAACAAACTTATCTTGATTTGTCACGAAGTAAGGCGATAGGTAACCGCGGTCAAACTCCATTCCCTCTACAACAACAAGCTCGTCTGTTAGGGCTGAACCCTCTTCAACCGTGATAACACCTTCTGTTGTAACTTGCTTCATCGCTTCTGCAATCATGTTTCCGATGGCTTTATCAGAGTTCGCTGAGATGGTACCAACCTGAGCAATCGCTTCATTGGTATCACATGGCTCAGACATCTTCTCGATTTCAATAACAACCGCTTCTACTGCCTGGTTAATCCCACGCTGAAGATCCATTGGGTTCATGCCTGCCGCAACTGACTTCATGCCTTCACGTACGATGGCTTGAGCCAGCACTGTAGCCGTAGTTGTTCCGTCACCCGCAACATCATTTGTCTGTGAAGCAACTTCTTTAACCATTTGCGCACCCATGTTCATGAACTTGTCTTCAAGATCAATCTCACGTGCAACCGATACACCATCTTTTGTCACCAAAGGGGCACCAAAAGAGCGCTCTAATACGACATTACGACCCTTAGGCCCTAAAGTTACTTTAACTGCATCTGCAAGAACGTTGATACCCTCAACCATTAACTCACGTGCATCAATACCAAATCTGACGTCTTTTGCCATTGTTAAATTCCTTCTATTTAAAGCAACTCTGTTGCTTAAATTTTGTTTAAAAGTGTTATGTTCCTCATTCAGCCGCCCAATATGGGCCTTGGCTGATAAGGAGATTAGCCGATGATGGCAACGATATCGTCTTCACGCATAATCGTAAGCGTTTCACCGCTATCATCTTTTGCTTCTTGACCAGAGTACTGACCGAACATGACTTTATCACCAGCCTTCACTGTCATCGGGATGATTGCACCCGTATCAGAAGCCTTTCCAGGCCCTACGGCAACAACTTCACCAATGTTCTGCTGCTCTTGAGCTGAACCCGGTAATAAAATTCCGCCTGCTGTCTCTTTCTCTTCTTCAACGCGACGGATAACAACACGGTCATGTAGTGGCTTAATGTTCATAGATATCTCCTAAATGGGGTTAATTCATGGCTGTTAAACAGCAAATAATAATTTGGCTGTACTAAATTGTAGAGTCACCAATAGGTGAAACATATGCTTTTAGCACTCAAGCCTATAGAGTGCTAATAATTTTAGCCATCTAGCCTTAACTGTCAACTTAAATAAGGACAGTTCTAGTCTTTTCAAGGGGTTATTTGTAAATAAACTGAAAACAACCAGACCTGGTTGAATAATTAAGGCGTAGGATTAGCAACTAAAGGGTAAAAATTAAGTAGTTTTTAGCGGAAAAAAAGGTAATACATTTACTATTCGGATAATACGAGGTTATCACGATGGATAAAAGAGGTATCCCCCTGGTAACCCAGAATAGACTCAAATTGTTGACTTGAATGACCCAGTAGTTTTGTTAATTCATTTGCTGGGTAGTTAATTAAGCCGCGCGCCACTTCATGACCTTTGGCATCATAGCATACGACCATCTCACCGCGTTGAAATGCGCCACGCAAGGAGGTCACCCCTTCTGCGGGCAGGTCGGAGGTTGAATCGCGCAATACTTCTACGGCTTTATCATCAAGCACTAAAGTACCCTTAGCCTGAAGGTGACCCGCTAACCACTGCTCGCGTGCCGTTAAGGGCTCTAAATCAGGAATTAATAATGTCCCAATAGGCTCGCCATTAAATAGCTTTAGCAGAACATTATCCTCTCGCCCAGATGCAATCAAGGTGGCCGCACCTGAACGCGCCGCTCGTTTAGCGGCCATCACCTTGGTGTACATGCCGCCTTTGCCTAAGAGCCCGCCTTCAGAACTGGCCATCGCTTCGATGTCTTTGCGACTTACACGCGCATCAGAAATCAGCTTAGCATTTGGGTTTGAACGCGGATTATCGTCATACAAGCCATCTTGATCCGTCAAGATAACCAGCACATCTGCTGTAATCAAATTGGTGGTTAAAGCCCCTAACGTATCGTTATCACCAAAACAGATTTCGTCTGTTACAACGGTATCATTTTCGTTGATAATCGGTACAACCCCATACTCAAGCAGGGTTTCTAGGGTACTTTTGATATTGAGATAGCGCTTGCGATTCGAAAGATCATCGTGCGTCATGAGAATTTGTGCAGAGTGCACATCAAACTTAGAAAATTCAGATTCGTAGGCCTGAATAAGCCCCATCTGACCGACGGCGGCGGCGGCCTGAAGCTCATTCAGAGCAGAAGGACGCCCTTGCCAGCCTAATCGTTTTATCCCCTCGGCAATCGACCCCGAAGAGACCAAGACCACTTCAACCCCCTGCTTTTTAAGATCAACTATCTGTGCGACCCAGTGTGAGAGCGCATCTATATTTAATCCCAGACCATCATCCGTTAGCAGCGCACTGCCAATTTTAACGACCCAGCGTTGAGTTTTGTTTAAGTCTTTACGATTCATGGGCTAACCCGTTACTTAGCTTAAATTAGAATTCGAAATCTTCATCTACAGCATAACGCTCAGGCTCAACTTCTTCCGTCATTTCCATACGGTTCTGTTCAAGCTGATAGGCAATTTCATTCACCAGTTTTTTCGTACCATCACGCATAACCGCCGAAATCTGGTAGACAGGCCCTTCCCATTGAACTTCATCAACAATGGCCTGACAGACTTCATTCGCTTCATCTTCAAGCAGTAAATCGGTTTTGTTCAGCACTAACCAACGCTCTTTACCTGCCAGCACTTCGCTGTATTTCTCAAGTTCTTTTTGAATCACACGAATCTCTTGAGCAGGATCAGAATCATCCATTGGTGCAATATCAACCACATGAAGCAATAGCCCCGTTCGAGAGAGGTGCTTTAGAAACTGCAGCCCAAGACCTGCTCCTTCAGCAGCCCCTTCGATAATGCCCGGAATATCTGCCATCACAAAGCTGGTTTCAGGAGAGACACTGATCACACCCAAATTTGGATATAAGGTCGTAAATGGATAGTTTGCAACTTTAGGACGCGCAGATGAGACCGCAGTGATAAGACTCGACTTACCTGCGTTAGGCATACCGAGAAGCCCCACATCCGCTAATACAATCAACTCCAACTTTAAATTACGCTCGTCACCATCTTCCCCTGGCGTACACTGTCGAGGGGTACGGTTTCGACTGCTTTTAAAGTGAATATTGCCAAGTCCATGACGACCGCCTTCAGCCACCATAAGCTCTTGACCATGCTCAGTTAAATCCCCCATGACTTCATCGGCATCAATATCTGTCACAGTTGTCCCTACGGGTACTTTAATGATTAGGTGCTCTCCACCAATCCCCGTCTTTTGCTGACCCATTCCGGCCTGACCATTTTGCGCTTTGTAGTTTTTGGTAAAGCGAAAGTCAACCAACGTATTCAGGTTACGATCTGCAACCAAAATAACACTGCCGCCATCGCCCCCGTCACCGCCGTTTGGCCCACCAAAAGGAATATATTTTTCGCGACGAAAACTCGCCACACCGTTACCACCACGACCTGCTTCTACATGGATCGACGACTCATCAACAAACTGCATTTTAATTCCTTACCTTGGTCACTTTTGACCTTGTGATGCCACTGTCCAAACCCCTCTTAAAACGGCTGTTTTAAAAACGTTTTGGAAAGCGGCATATGACTAAATGAGGCTTTGCCCGAAAGATAATATTCGTGTAAAGACTACTTTTATATATGTACACGCCCTATTTTAGCTGATTTTATCTTAAAACATAAATAAACCAAGCCGATCAATATGACAGAGACACAAACAAAAACGCCCCGTCAAAGCGGGGCGTTTTCAGATTTAACGAGTGTGTTGCTTAAGCTTCAACAATCGTTACGTAAGTACGTAATGGCTTACCTTTTGCAACGAATGCTACTGCACCGTCAGCTTTAGCGAATAAGGTATCATCCTTACCACGACCTACGTTCTCACCAGCGTGAAACTTTGTTCCGCGTTGACGAACAATGATGCTCCCCGCAGAAACCATCTCACCACCAAATGCTTTAACGCCAAGGCGTTTGGCATTAGAGTCGCGACCGTTTTTAGTACTACCAGCTGCTTTCTTATGAGCCATGGTATAGTCCTTTTGTTAACAGAGTTACTCCCTACTCAGAAGTAACAGCCGTTTAGATTTTAATTACATATCCCAACCAAAAGGCTGAGACTAAGCTGAGATCTTACCGATTTTAACTTCGGTATAGTTCTGGCGATGGCCTTGCTTAGTTTTCGATCTGTTCTTACGACGACGGAACTTGATGATTGTAACTTTTTTACCACGACCGTTAGACTCAACAGTTGCGCTAACTTTAGCACCTTCAACAATTGGCGTACCGATCTTAATATCAGCGCCTTCACCTACCATCAAAACTTCGTCAAACTCTACTGCATCACCAGCTTCTACATTTAAAGACTCAATGCGTAATACTTGACCTTCACGAACTCTATACTGCTTACCACCGGTTTTAATTACCGCATACATGGAACTTCTCCCGGATTCTAAAATTCTGTTTAATATATCGCAAATAGCGACAAAGGCCGGATTATATAGCTTTTCTAAAAGAAGGTCAAAACAAATAAACAATTATTTTGATTACATTGCTCATCTTAACTTTATCATCCTTAACATAGGGCGCTAAGAACTAGGCTGTATAACACTCGGGATGCTGATTATAACGCATTTATGACGACATAAATAAACAAAGAGTCGCTTCTTCCACAACTAGTTACGGCTAACCTCTTGTAAATACTGGCTTCATTTGCCTATTCATACTAAAATAGCGCCTTTCAATATTCTTATCTGACCATAGAAGCCTTTAACGCCCATGACTCTAGCTGAAATCCGTGCCCTCATTGAAACCGATATTAAAGCGGTTGATCAACTCATATTGACCCGACTGGCCTCCGATGTGGTTTTAGTTAACCAAATTGGACACTATATTATTAACAGTGGCGGTAAGCGTTTACGCCCCTTATTGGTTCTGCTCTCGGCACGCGCATGTGGTTACCAAGGCACAGAGCATCAGTTAATGGCTGCGGTCATTGAGTTCATTCATACCTCAACCTTACTGCACGACGATGTGGTTGACGAGTCTGATACGCGTCGTGGTAATAAAACTGCAAATGAAGTTTGGGGCAATGCGGCCAGTGTACTGGTTGGCGATTTTTTATATTCTCGCTCTTTTGAAATGATGGTTGAGCCCGGTATTTTAAAAATAATGCAAGTCATGGCGGAAGCCACTAATGTGATTGCGGAAGGTGAAGTACTTCAGCTTTTAAACTGTCACGATGCGGACACGACTAAAGAGCGTTATATGGAAGTCATTCACCGTAAGACTGCCAAACTCTTTGAAGCCGCCACCCAAATGGGGCCTATCCTCGCTGAAAAACCTGAACTAGAATCGGCCTTTATCGCCTATGGTCGCCACCTAGGGGCGGCTTTCCAGTTAATTGATGATGCCTTAGACTATACGGGCAATGAAGCAGAACTCGGCAAAAACATTGGTGATGATCTAGCGGAAGGCAAGCCGACCCTGCCCCTTATCTATAGCTTAAAAAATGGAACTCCGGCAGAACAATCCATTATTCGTCGTGCGATAGAGTCTGAAGGCGTTGCCTTATTAGAAGAGGTTACGGCCATTATTAAAAGCTCTGGTGCAATCGCTTATACCGAAGAAATTGCCAAACAAGAAGCAGAGCTTGCTAAACAAGCCCTTACACCTTTAGTGGACAGTGAGTTAAAACTGGCACTGTGTGCATTAGCAGATTTGGCTGTCAACCGAACACACTAACATGAAAGAAATGGACTAAAGGGATCGATCTATTGAAACCGAACCTCCATAAAAAAAGGCCTTGATACTCTGTGTATCAAGGCCTTTTTTTATGGAGCAGACGTAGCGCTTTCTATGAATGTATCTGCTTAGGATGATCCTTTGCATGCTTTTCAAATGCTAAACGAATCTCCTCCTCTTCTTGGCGTGCCAGCGCTTCTGCCTGCCTTGCCTCTTCTTCCTGCTGCTCTTGTAAAAGATGGCGTTTATAGAGATCAAGATTTTCTAACTTGGTTTTACTCCAATCAATTCGACGTAGCAACCAACGCACTAAAAAACGTACCACGTGGCACTGTCTTTTACTGGCATAAAGCAACTCAGGCTCAGCACGATGGCCATGCATACGTTCAACAATGATTAACTGCTCTTCCATATCTGGACGAATACGAATAAAGCCACTGTTGTTTTCATCAAAACTGGTGCTGTAGTAGATGCGAACCACACTGTTCATGCTAAAGATCGCCTTAGACAGAATCGTAGATTCATGCTTTCCATTCTGGCCGACGGTATGAATAAAAATATTTTGATAGAGTATCTGCCTAAAAAACTGCTCCACTTCATCAAAGGGTATCTCTTGATGCGCCAGTTTTTCACGCTCTCGCTCAATTTTAAGCGTCGCTGAACGTCTCTCTAAGTGCTTAAAAAAATATTTAACCGCAGGCCTAATTGGCTTGTCATGATTCATGCATAATTACCTCTAAATAGGATAACGACCAACCTTCAGTTTTATTGAGACCTAAATTCAAATTATTTTACGAAAAGGCAGATGTGATCGCCAATATATCACCCCCTTCAAAGCGTGCTAAAATAGCGCTCTCTCTCAGGAATGGAGTGTTAAAGCCTGTTCCTCCAAACCTTACCTTTAATCATAACGCTTCAATCAGCAGGAACGTCACCGTGCACCTAATCGCGCTTAGCCCTCTTCAAAAAAAACGTCTGCTCAGCGGCGTATTAATCACATTTTTGACCCTGCTGTCAGGCTGTAGCTCCTACGGCGCAATCAGTAACACACCAACGGATGTCCAAAAAAAGTCAAGCACCCATGTTATCGAGCCAAATTATTCTATTCAAACCGTATTGAGCGCAAAACCTCAAGGAAAAGTTGCGCTAGTGCTCACGTTTTCTGGCGGTGGAACCCGTGCTGCAGCCCTAGCATATGGAGTGTTACAGGCCTTACACAATACGGATATAGGAGGCACACACAATAGACACCCCCTACTTGATGAGGTGGATGTCATCAGCTCCGTATCGGGCGGCAGCTTTCTTGCCGCTTACTATGGCCTACATGGTCAAGAGACTTTTCACTCATTTGAATCTGTCATGCTCAAAAAAGACATTAAAAATGAGCTGATCAGCGGTATATTAAATCCTGCTAACTGGTTTTTAAATACCGGTAGAACAGAGATGGCAATACAGTTTTACAACACCACCATCTTTAAAGATGCGACCTTTAAAGATCTTCAAAAACCCGACAGTCCACTTATCCTCATCAATGCAACGGACTTAGCTAATGGCGTACGCTTCTCATTTACACAAGACAGCTTTAATCTCATCTGCTCTGATATTAACCAATTTTCGATTGCCAGAGCAGTCACCGCTTCGTCGGCCGTGCCTGTTATGTTTAATCCTGTTGTCGTTAAAAACTACCAACCATGTGAAAATACGACAACCAAAAAACTGGCGCGCGCTAGCCAAAACCCAGCCCTTAACTATGAGTTAAAACAAGTTATTAAAGGCTTGCAGGACTATACTCAAACAGCGTACCCCTATCTACATCTTGTCGATGGCGGCATCTCTGATAACTTAGGGCTTAGAGCCATCTATGAATCCATTGAACTGTCAGGTGGTGCAAAACGCTTTCTAACCAAAATTGGGAAACAGAGCATTAATCACATTGCCGTCATCTCGGTAGATGCTTCGACACAAAGTGCCCGAAATATTCGATTCACCCATAAAGCCCCCTCTATTGAAGACAGCGTGGATGCCATGACTGACATTCAATTACACCGCTATAACAATGCTACCTTGCAGCTCTTTGAATCAAGCTTAAACCGTTGGGGAAAGGCCCTATCAACACCCAACAACCCCGTTTCCTCACACTTTATTAAACTCAACTTTAACCAGTTGCCAACGGAAGAGCAGCGTGCTGAGTTCAACCAAATCCCCACCAGCCTAAGTCTGACCGAAAACCAAGTACACAGCCTAATACAAGCTGGGCATGATTTACTCATCAGCAACCCTCTCTATCAAGATTTGGTTAAAAAACTCTCAGTAAGCCCACAATAACGGCTATTTAAAGCCGTCAAAAAACACCCTATTTGAAACAACCCATCCAGCCTATTTTAGATATTCCAGACATAAAAAAAGAGGCTAAAAGCCTCTTTTTTATTAGAAAGTTAACCTTCCTAAGGGGTCTACAGGTTCTGAATTAAAACGGAACATCGTCATCATCAAAGTCATTCGGTGCATAAGCTGGTGCACGCTGTGGCTGCTGCTGTGCAGGCTGCCCACCCATGTTAGTTGGTTGACCCATTGGTGCAGCTGCTGGTGCTTGCTGAGCCTGTGGCTGAAAATTATTCTGCTGACGAGGCTGTTGCTGTCCCATTCCGCCCCCTTGTGGCGTTTGGTTAAAAGAGGTATCGCGTTGACCGCCCCCTCCGCCGCCTAACATCTGCATGGTGCCGTCGAAACCACTGATGACAACTTCAGTCGTATAGCGATCTTGACCATTTTGATCCTGCCACTTACGGGTTTGCAGCTTGCCTTCTAGGTAAACCTGAGAGCCTTTTTTAAGGTACTGGCCCGCAATTTCAGCTAATTTACCAAACATAGAGACTCTGTGCCACTCGGTCTTCTGTTGCTTCTGACCAGTACTCTTATCGTTCCACTCTTCACTGGTCGCAACGCTTAAGTTAGCAATGGCATTACCATTCGCTGCGTACTTCACTTCAGGATCTGCTCCTAACGTACCTACAATAATGACTTTATTTACACCGCGCATAATGACTATCTCTCTTTACTGGATTCGCTAAAAGCTAGCGAAATAAATTTAATATGTGTACTTTACTGGCTCTGCTCAACATAATCAATCAAAGCGGCTTCATTGACAATTTTTCTGTCTACTTTAAAGAAGGCGCGCTTCTCTTCTAAAATAACAACCGCTTCGTAAACCCCTTCAAAGGCGAGTAATTTCCGCTCAATATCCGCCACATCTTCAGGATTAATTTCTCCCAAGGGCACGGAAGCGATGCTTAAGGGCAGCGGCTGCTCCATCGTAACAGCCGCTATAAACCAAATCACGCCCATGGCTGCTGTAAAGTAGAATACACCATCAAAGCCATAATACTGGTAGAAGTAACCACCCATGAGCCCACCTAATGCGGCACCTAAAAACTGGCTGGTTGAGTAGACCCCACTGGCGGTGCCTTTTTTATCCGCAGGCGAAAGTTTTACCACCAAAGAGGGTAAAGAGGCTTCGAGCAGGTTGAAGGCGGTAAAGAAAATCAACAGCAGTACAAACAGCGACCAGAAGGTATTTTCAACCCCAATAAAGGCAAGCTGAACTAAGGTAAGTGTGGCGACTGCTCCCACAAACATCTGCTTCATTCTGCCCTTGCTCTCCGCTTGAATAATAAAGGGAACCATCAAAATAAAAGACAGAATCATGACCGGCAGGTAGACATGCCAATGGCTCAGAATTTCTAACCCTGCGTTATCTCTTAGGCTTAACGGCAATACAATAAACATTGCGGTTAGAATGGCGTGCAGTACAAACACTCCGATGTCTAAGCGTAGTAGCTGTTTATTTCGTAAGATTTCACCGAACTGACTGGTATCTGTTTGCGCTTCACGCTGAAAGTATTGTGCTTTAATCTCTGGCATGGCAAATTTAACCAGCAACATGCCTACGATGGCCAGGCCTGCAATCGCCCAAAATATCCCTCTCACACCAAACCAAGACGCTAACACAGGCCCTGCAATAAGAGACAGCGTGAAGGAGAGTCCAATGGTCATCCCCACAATCGACATGGCGCGTAATCTAAACTGTTCGGTGACTAGATCGCCAACGGAAGCCATGAGTACCGCCGCAACTGCCCCCATCCCCTGAATGGCTCGACCCAAAATCATCATTTCAATCGAGTCCGCCATGGCACACACAATCGAGCCCACCATAAAGACGAGCATGCCCGAAATAATCAGCGGTTTACGACCATATTTGTCGGATAACATGCCGTAAGGAATCTGCAAGAAAGCTTGGGTTAACCCATAAATACCCATCGCAATCCCGATTTGCATGCCTGTCACATTGGCAAACTCATCCTCGGCAAACAGAGCAAACACGGGAAAAATCATAAATAAGCCGAGCATTCGGGTTGAGAAAATACCGGCAATGGAGAAGGTCGCTTTACGCTCAATAGGACTCATGGCTGAAGGCTGTGGAATAGACATGTTCAATAAACTCTGCTGTTTTTAATGGGATAAGGTCACGTTATCACGCATGATAAGTAACGCTTTAAGGACGTTTCAAATGCATTTTAGGGAGCTGTTCTCAAACCCAAAATAATGAATGCATCTTAAAAAATAATCGCTGCAAATTATAACACTGCTTTAAAAAGTCCGAGTTATAATCGGGAGAATAATTAAAAATACGCAAGCATGGCACACCTATCCATCACGTGCATCTGCATTTCTGCGAAATTGAGGCGATATGAACCACTCTTCACAAGCACCCGAGCATACATTAACTTCTTCACGCCCGCGCTTTGCCAAGCTAACACCGGCCGCCTTATTATCGGCAAGCTTACTGTGTATAGGCCTAACCACCCCTGCTTTGTCTGTTGCGCAAACAGACACCTCTGCCGCCCCGATGCACTCAGAAACATTTAACCCAACGCAACAAGGCAACAAGATTCATTTCTCGGTCTCTGAGAGTGAGAACATGACCAATGACACCATCTCCATTGTCTTTAGGCGCACGGCTCAGGGCACTACGGCAGAAGCGGTTGCGAATAAGATTAACACTCAAATGCAATCTGCCATGGCAATCGTGAATAAGTATCCTGATATTATCCCCAAAACCTCTCACTACCGCATCAACCCGGTCTATAACAAAAAGCAGGTTATTACCCACTGGAAAGGCAGCCAAAGCCTCTCCCTTATTTTTGAAAACAAGCCAGGTATGATACAGATGCTGACCCTACTACAGCCCTACCTATCTTATCAGTCGATGCGTTTTGGCATCTCAGATGACCGTAAAAAAGAGATGACTGACCACCTTACGCTCAAAGCCATTCACGCTTTTCAAGCGCGTGCTCAGGCCATCGCCCAAGCCTTTAGTGCTTCGAACTATCGTATTTTAGAAACGCGTATCAATACCCCAAGCCATAACATCCATCAACCCAGCTATACCTCAAACCGCATGATGATGGCCGAAAGCATGGTTGCCCCTTCCGTGGCGACGGGGGAGAGTCAAATCAAGGTAACAGTATCGGGCATCATGCAACTTCCGTAAGCCTACTTTACCCCATCATCCATTCCTACTTTGGACTTAATCGGGCGCTTAGCCGCCTGCTGATAGAATCGTCTAAGCAGATGTTTTATAAGACAACCTTTAAGCGACTGCGCGTAATTTTTAGAAACTTGTTATAATAATCGATTCACTCAAATTTGATGGTTAGTCGATACAATGCAAGAAGAGATCATAATCCGTGGGGCACGTACCCATAACTTAAAAAACATTGATGTTACGCTGCCGCGTAATAAATTGATTGTGATTACAGGCCTCTCTGGGTCAGGTAAATCCTCGCTTGCATTTGATACCATTTATGCAGAGGGACAGCGCCGCTATGTTGAATCTCTTTCGGCTTATGCGCGCCAGTTTTTATCCATTATGGAAAAGCCCGATATTGACCATATCGAAGGTCTCTCTCCAGCCATCTCTATTGAGCAGAAATCGACCTCACACAACCCCCGCTCGACCGTCGGAACGGTTACTGAAATTTATGACTACCTGCGCCTGCTGTATGCACGAGCAGGTACGCCGCGCTGTCCAACACACCACACCGACCTCGTTGCACAGACGGTTAGCCAGATGGTTGACCATACGCTTAACCTGCCAGAAGGCACTAAATGCTTGCTGATTGCGCCGATTGTCCGCGGTAAAAAAGGCGAGCACGTCAACCTACTGGAAGAGCTTAAAGCGCAGGGCTATATTCGTGCACGTATTGATGGCACTATTTTTGAGTTAGATGGCAGCATCGCCTTAGACAAGCAGAAAAAACATGACATTGAAGTCATTGTCGACCGCTTTAAAGTACGCGCCGATTTAAAACAGCGTCTTGCAGAATCTTTTGAAACTGCGCTTAGACTCGCCGAAGGCATTGCTAAAGTGCTGCCTATGGATGATGAAGATGAGTTTGAACTGCTCTTTTCTGAAAAGTTCTCCTGCCCACAATGTGGTCACAGCGTGCCCGAACTTGAACCTAGAATATTCTCCTTCAATAATCCACATGGTGCCTGTCCAACTTGTGATGGTCTGGGGGTAAAAGATACCTTTGAAGTCGATCGTGTGATTACTCATCCTGAACTCAGCATTGCAGGTGGAGCCATTCGAGGTTGGGACCGTCGCCACAAATATTATTACGACTTGCTTAAAGCAGTGGCTGACTATTATGAATTTGATGTGGAAACCCCTTGGGATGCATTAAGCGCCGACACACAAAAGATTATTCTATTTGGCTCAAACGGTAAAAAAATTCCTCTGCCGCACGGCAAGTACAGTGATACCCGACGATTTGAAGGCATCATTCCCAATATGGAGCGCCGCTTTGCCGAGACCGAGAGCAAAACCGTTCGTGATGAGTTAGATAAATACCGCATCAGTAAGCCGTGTGATAGCTGCCATGGGGCACGTTTAAACGAGACTGCGCGTAATGTTTTTGTGGATGAGAAAAGTCTGCCCTCTCTGACTGAAAAGCCGGTTGGCGAGTTACACGACATATTTAGCACGCTCACCCTAGAGGGTGCAAAAGGGCAAATTGCCAGCAAGGTTGTCAAAGAGGTACATGACCGCTTGACCTTCTTGGTCAATGTTGGCCTCAACTACCTATCGCTTAACCGCAGTGCGGACACCCTTTCAGGTGGTGAGGCGCAACGTATTCGCTTGGCAAGTCAAATTGGTGCAGGCCTGGTTGGCGTCATGTACGTGCTGGACGAACCCTCTATCGGCTTACATCAACGCGATAATGACCGTCTATTGTCCACACTGATTCATCTACGTGACTTAGGCAATACGGTCATTGTGGTAGAACATGATGAAGATGCCATTCGTGCAGCAGATCACGTGCTAGACATTGGTCCCGGTGCAGGTATTCATGGCGGTAGAATCATGTCGCAAGGCACGCCTGAATTTGTTGCCAATGACCCTAATTCGTTAACCGGTCAGTATTTAAGTGGCCTCAAGAAGATTCCTATTCCTGAACAACGCCTTACGCCTGACAGCGACAAGTGGCTGACCATTAAAGGTGCTACGGGTAATAATTTACAGTCCGTTGAGTTGAACATCCCTGCAGGCCTATTGACCTGTATTACAGGAGTATCAGGTTCTGGAAAATCGACTTTAATCAATGGAACCCTTTCAAAACTAGCGGCCAATATGCTGAATAAAGCGATGCACACGCCTGCACCTTACCAATCGGTACACGGCATGGAGCACTTTGATAAATCTGTTAACATCGACCAAAGCGCCATTGGCCGTACACCTCGCTCTAATCCAGCGACTTATACAGGCTTATTCACACCCATTCGCGAGCTACTCTCGGCAACGCCCGAATCACGTGCTCGTGGCTATACACCCGGCCGCTTTAGTTTTAATGTGAAGGGCGGACGCTGTGAAGCTTGCCAAGGCGATGGCGTCCTTAAGGTAGAGATGCACTTTCTGCCTGATGTCTACGTCCCTTGCGATGTGTGCCATGGCGCACGCTATAATCGTGAGACCTTGCAGGTTCAGTACAAAGGTAAGAACATTCATCAAATACTGGACATGACCATAGAAGATGCACGTGCATTTTTCGATGTCATTCCTGTCATTGCCCGTAAATTACAGATGCTGATGGAAGTGGGGCTGGGTTATATAAAACTTGGTCAGAGTGCAACCACCCTATCCGGCGGAGAAGCACAGCGTGTTAAGCTCGCCAAGGAGCTCTCTAAACGAGACACGGGGAACACTCTATACATATTAGATGAACCCACTACTGGCCTGCATTTTCATGACATTGAGCTACTCCTGAAGGTCATTCGTCACCTTCGCGACCAAGGGAATACCATCGTGATTATCGAGCACAATTTAGACGTGGTTAAAACGGCAGATTGGGTGGTTGACCTAGGGCCAGAAGGCGGATCAGGCGGAGGCTTAATTGTGGCAACTGGTACGCCAGAAGACATCGCAAGCAATAAAGAGTCTCATACAGGGCACTATCTCAAAGCCCTTCTCTCGCAATAGGCTTATGTAAAGCTGGCCTGTTTTAAAACAACCAGGCCTACCTTGCTGCCTACGAGGATGCTTTAAGGCATTTTTACCCCATAAATCACGCAGGTAACCAAACATGCAGCAGCGACTTAACGCATTCTTGACCCCGCTGTCACTAAACAGCCTCTTGCTTGCGTGCTTATGCCTGACCACTCTATCCAGCCAAGCGGTAACGGATTCACAAACAGAATCACCTATCACGTCAAACACAGCACCAACCCCTAACTGGCAACAGCCAACCTATATTTTGAAAGCTTTCGCTGAAATCGCACTTAAAAATGAGTACCGTCAAACCCAGCATCGAATCCTAAAATGGCAGTCGCCCATCTTTTACAGCTTCAGCTATCACGGACTCAAAAAGAACGCTTTAATTGAATCTCTCTTTACGCAACACCTCACCCATTTGCAGGAAATTACAGGCCTGAGTATTCAGCCTATAAACGCAAACCATACGCATGCTAATTTACATATTCACCTCACTAAAGACAGTCAATATCAACAGGTCATTACCACCGCGGCACAATCCCATGTAAAAGGCATCGCACGGGACAGTAACTGCATGGGAAGCTTTAAACGAAACCGTCAACACGCCATCGCAGACGGGGTCATTGTCATTCCTGTCGATCATGTCTTTAGTAAAGGACTATTGGTGGCCTGTATTGTCGAAGAGACAACGCAGCTACTGGGACTCCCCAATGACTCTGACTGGGTCAATCCTAGTATCGCGAATGATGTGAGTAAAATTGAACTGTTGACGGGCTTAGATTATCTACTGCTCAAAATGCTCTACTCACCTAAGATTAAAGCGGGAATGAGCCAACAAAAAAGCCTAAAGATTCTAAAGAGTGAGCTTTTAAAGTTCAAAAAATCAGGCATCATTAAGCGTGCACAGTATTTGGTCAATCAATCAGGTCTGAATGCCTACTTGAAATAGTCGTAACCAGTAAACTTACCGTCTTATAACGGTTAATCCAGTCCGAATATCATTTTGGCGCCGCCAAGTTTTCGATCACTCGACCAGCCAACATCAGGCCGAAAATACCCGGCATATAGCTTGCCGTACCATTAACGACCCTTCCGCGAGCCCCCTCAATCTCCTCCATTGGCCCAGGCGCTTTAGGCAACTCCGTTGAAAATACCGTCAAGACCCCTTTGGTAATTCGGGCTTTTTTGAGGCGTTGGCGCATGTTACGAGCTAACGCACAACCATGTGTTTTAGAGATGTCGGCTAATACAATTTTAGAAGGGTCAACGCGGCGTCCAGCCCCCATGCTTGATACGATTGGAATCCCTTTTTGCACGGCACTGATCACTAAATTAGCCTTACAATTTAGGCTATCAATCGCATCGATAACATAATCATAAGGGGTATTCAGGAGCGCATCCATATCTTCAGGACGAACAAAGTCATAGGACACATTCACTTCACACTCAGGATTTATATCCCTAATTCGCGCCGCCATAGCATCCACCTTAAACAACCCGACTGTAGAATTTAAGGCGATAATCTGCCGATTAATATTCGATTCTGACACAGTGTCATGGTCAACTAATGTGATTTTACCCACACCAGCTCTGGCCAATGCTTCAGCTACAAAGCCGCCGACCCCGCCGACCCCTGCAATTAAAACGTGAGCAGCCTGTAACTGTTTTAGGCCCTGTTCTTCAAAGACTAGAATGCTACGTTCAAAAAGGGGGGTATTTAACATGGTGATGCCTTCAAATTAAAAAGTTGCTGTGCATTTAGGGTGGTTTGTTGAATCACATGACTGACAGGTAGCTCTAACAACTGAGCCACCTTCTCTGCCACTCGGTAAATGTCACTTAACAGAGGATCAGATTGACTAGGCAAGGAGATATTAGGGTAGTCTGTTTCCAGCACTATCGTTTCCAGGCCAACCGCCTTGACCATCCTATGGTAACGTCGGGCATTTTGCCTCAAGACAACCCCATTCACCCCTATTTTAAAGCCTAGAGCAACATATTGCTGTGCAATTTGTACACTTGAGCCTAATCCATGTACAACACCAGTGACCGCATACTGCTTTAGCAGCGCTATCATTTCGTTATGGGCTTTAACAACATGTAATGAGACCGGTAATCCACCGGACTCAGCAAGTCTTAGCTGTGCTTCAAGTACCTCAATCTGCATGGATCTATGTTCAAGATACTTGTCACCAAAATCCAACCCAATCTCACCTAGAGCGGACACTTCGTTTGACTCAACCAACAGGGCTAACTGAGCAATCTCCTGTAAGCTCGTGGGCGTAACGAACCATGGATGAATGCCTAGTGCGCAAAAAACCTTGTTTGAGTGATTTGAATGGGCAAGTGTGGTTTGCCAGTTTGTTACAGAAGTAGACATTGCTAGGCACAGGTAACCAAGGTTAGGCTTGAGCAAGTCAGCACTCTGGTTAGAAGCCGATTGAATGAAGGTCGTAAATGGAGAGCAAGAAAACTCAGATGATAAACTTTGTTCAAAGCTTTGTTCAAGGCTTAATTCAAGATATTGAGGGGATTTAAAAGAATCTAAATGTAAATGGGTATCAATTATCACTGGTCAGACAATTTGAATAGTTTGAAGAGGAAATTTGGACATAAAAAAACCGGCTAAAGCCGGCTTTCTTAGTGCTGATTACTCAGCTGCTTCTGTAGAATCAGCGACCGGACGGTCAACTAATTCAACAATCGCCATTGGTGCGTTATCACCAGGACGGAAACCACATTTTAAAATGCGGATATATCCACCTGGGCGATCTTGGTAACGAGGACCAAGTTCACTGAATAACTTACCAACCATCGCTTTGTCGCCTAAACGCGCCATAGCTGTACGTCGGTTGTGTACGCTGTCTACTTTAGCTAGCGTAATTAAAGGTTCTGCAACTCCGCGAAGTTCCTTAGCCTTTGCAACCGTAGTACGAATGACTTCGTGATCAATAAGCGAAGCAGACATGTTTTTAAACATTGCCTTACGGTGCGAACTGTTACGATTTAACTTACGACCTGTTTTACCATGACGCATGATAGCTTCCTTATTTTATGCTGACTCTTTACTAACCAAACTTGCTGGCGGCCAGTTCTCTAATTTAGTACCAAGGCTCAAACCTCTTTGCGCAAGAACATCTTTGATCTCTTGCAGAGATTTTTTACCTAGGTTAGGTGTTTTAAGCAAGTGAGGCTCTGCTCTCTGTACCAAATCACCAATATAGTAGATTTGCTCTGCTTTCAGGCAATTTGCCGAACGCACAGTCAATTCTAAATCATCAACAGGTTGTAAGAAGATTGGATCGAAATCGTTATCTTCTTCCTCTGGTGCGACAACTTCTTTATGCTTAAGATCAACAAAAGCATTAAGTTGATAATGAAGAACCGTTGCTGCCTGTTTAATTGCATCTTCAGGATCTAAAGTACCATCAGTAACCACATCGATAATTAACTTATCTAGATCTGAACGTTGCTCAACACGTGCATTCTGAACTTCATAACTCACAGTATGAACCGGGCTGAAACTAGCGTCTAAACGTAGCACACCAATTTGAGCGTCATCTTCAGTTCTAACAGCTGGCTTGTAACCCATTCCTGACTGTACTTTAAGAGTCATATTCAACTCAGCACCTTCAGCGACATGTGCAATGACATGGTCAGGGTTAGCAATCTCAACATCGTGATTTAACGCGATGTCTGAAGCTCGAACGATCGCAGGACCTTTCTTGCTCAGTGTTAGTTCAGCACTGTCTGTCGCATTAAGCTTTACAGCGACTTCTTTTAGGTTTAAAAGAATCTCTAAAACGTCTTCTCTTACACCTTCAATAGAAGAATATTCGTGTAAAACACCTTCGATTTGGGCTTGTACAATAGCCCCACCAGGCATAGAAGATAATAAAATACGACGAAGAGCATTACCCAGTGTGTGGCCAAACCCGCGTTCAAGCGGCTCTAGCGTTACACGACTGTGAAACTCATTCTTTCTTTTAATATCAACCAAACGTGGCGTTAACAACTGTTCTAGCATTTCGTGCATTAGAGGATATCTCCGTATCAAATTTTACTTAGAGTAAAGTTCAACAATTAAGTTTTCTGAAATATCAGAAGAAAGATCTGTACGATCAGGAACATTCTTAAATGTACCTTCAAATGCAGTCTTATTAACTTCAACCCAGCTAACAGTACCAGCTTGTGCATTTAATTCTAATGCAGTTGCAATACGTGTTTGACTACGTGATTTTTCTCTAATAGCTACCGTATCACCAGCACCCACTTCATATGAAGGGATGTTAACTGACTGACCGTTAACTAAAATTGACTTATGCGATACCAACTGACGTGCTTCTGCACGAGTTGATGCAAAGCCCATACGATATACAACGTTGTCTAGACGGCTTTCAAGGATCTGTAACAAGTTAACACCTGTTGAACCTTTACGACGATCTGCTTCTTTGTAATAAAGACGGAACTTCTTTTCTAGTACGCCGTAAATACGACGAACTTTTTGTTTCTCACGAAGCTGCGTACCGTATTCAGTAACGCGCTTACGCCCTGCACCGTGTTGACCAGGTAGTTGATCAATCTTACATTTTGAATCGATGCTACGCACACCACTCTTCAAAAATAGATCAGTACCTTCACGACGAGCAAGTTTACACTTTGGACCAATATATCTAGCCATGTTAACCTCTGATATTAAACGCGACGTTTCTTAGGTGGACGGCAACCGTTGTGTGGAATAGGTGTAACATCTGCAATAGATGAAATCTTAAAACCAGCACTGTTTAAACCACGAACTGCAGAGTCACGTCCAGGACCAGGTCCCTTCACCATAACATCTAAGTTCTTAACACCGAAGTCGTGCGCCATCTGACCACATCTTTCAGCAGCCACCTGTGCAGCAAATGGCGTACTCTTACGTGAACCGCGGAAACCGCTCCCACCTGAAGTAGCCCAGCACAGTGTATTACCTTGACGGTCAGTGATAGTCACAATTGTATTATTAAAACTAGCGTGAACGTGTGCAATAGCATCCGTTACAACTTGTTTTGCTTTCTTTTTAACACGCGAATTTGCTTTAGCCATTTCTTCTCTCGCAATTATGCATTATCGCTTGATAGGTCTGATAGGACCTTTACGAGTACGTGCATTAGTTTTTGTACGTTGTCCGCGCAGAGGCAAACTACGACGATGGCGAATCCCACGGTAGCAACCCATGTCCATTAATCGCTTAATGTTCATAGATACTTCACGTCGAAGGTCACCTTCAATCTTAAATTTTGTTACTTCTGAACGAAGTGCTTCTAACTGAGCTTCAGTTAGTTCTCGAACTTTCGTAGAAGGTTCTAAGTCAGCTGCAGCACAAATTGCTTTTGCTGTAGTTGAACCCACTCCGTAGATCGAAGTCAAACCGATAACAATATGCTTGTTAACGGGAATGTTTACGCCGGCAATACGTGCCATAATGCGCTCCCTTTAAATCCATCTACTGAAAAACGAGCGATTATACTCGCCTTTCAGTGTAAATACTAGAGCAATAACTAAATTAGTTATTTACTCTTGCGTTTTGATTTTCTCATCATGCCTTCATACTGGGTTGACTGCATCTGCGCTTGTACCGAAGTCATAAAGTCCATGACCACAATAACAATGATTAGCAGCGATGTTCCGCCAAAGTAGAAAGGAACATTCCAGTAAAGAATTAAGAACTCAGGTAGTAAACAGACTGCTGTGATGTAGATCGCACCAGCTAATGTTAAACGTCCCATAATGCCATCAATATGACGAGCAGTTTGAGCGCCTGGTCTAATTCCTGGTAAGTAGGCACCAGATTTTCTTAAGTTATCTGCTGTTTCTTTAGGATTGAAAACAATCGCTGTATAGAAGAAGCAGAAGAATATAATCGCAATTGCATAAAGTAAAACATAAAGCGGCTGACCGGGTGACATCGTCGTAGCGATATCCTTCAACCAACCCATTCCCTCAGCAGTTCCAAACCAACCACCTAGGGTCGCAGGAAATAGAATAATACTGGAGGCAAATATAGGTGGGATTACACCCGCCATGTTTAACTTTAATGGTAAATGAGACTCTTGACCACCGTACAGTTTACGACCACGCATCTTCTGTGCATAGTGCACAGGAATGCGACGCTGACCTCGTTCTACGAAGACAACAAATGCAATCACAGCAAACACCAGTGCAAGTAAAACAAACACTGTGATGGCGTGTAGAGCACCCGTACTAACCTGTTCAAATGTCCCCCCTAGAGCAGAGGGTAAGCCAGCGACAATCCCGGCAAAGATAATCAGTGATATACCGTTACCAATACCGCGCTCAGTGATCTGCTCACCAAGCCACATTAAGAAGATTGTGCCGCCCACTAGGGTAACAACCGCTGTCAATCGGAACATAAGACCGGGATCCATGACGACTGACATACCATTAATATTTTGAGATTCTAAAGCAATCGCGACACCCAACGCTTGGAAGGTTGCTAATACAACCGTACCGTAACGTGTGTATTGAGTGATTTTGCGACGTCCTTGCTCACCGTCTTTCTTGAGTTGCTCTAATGTAGGAGAGACAACCGTTAATAACTGCATAATGATAGAGGCAGAGATGTACGGCATGATTCCTAGCGCAAAGATAGACAGTCGCTCAAGTGCCCCACCCGAGAACATGTTAAACATGTCAAGGATAGTGCCCTTTTGCTGCTCGAACATCGCAGCTAAGGCAATCGGATCGATAGAAGGAACAGGTATATGTGTTCCCAATCTAAAGACAACAATCGCCCCAAGTACAAATAAAATCTTATTCTTTAAATCACTCATACCTGTTGCTGCGTTAGAACTATTCATATTATGCTTCTACTGAACCGCCAGCTGCTTCAATTGCCGCTTTGGCACCTGCAGTAGCTTTAATTCCAGATAACTTAACTGCTTTAGTGATTTCACCAGAACAGATAACCTTAACAACCTTGATTTTATCACCGATTAGATCGGCTGCTTTCAACGCTGCAATATCGATTACGTCTGCTTCAATCTTAACTAATGCATCTAGTCTAATTTCAGTAGCGTATGCTGCTTTTCTTGATCTGAAGCCAACCTTAGGAAGTCTTCTTTGAAGAGGCATCTGCCCACCTTCAAAACCAATACGAGGCATTCCACCAGAACGAGACTTCTGACCTTTATGACCACGTCCACCCATTTTACCCCAGCCAGAACCCTGGCCGCGTCCAACGCGCTTACGTACAGAAGTTGAACCTTCTGCTGGTTTTAGAGTATTTAGTTGCATGTTATGCTTCCTCTACCTTAAGCAAATAGCTAACTTTATTGATCATGCCACGGTTTTCCGGGGTATCAAGTACGCTAACTGTTTGGTGCATCTTTCTTAAACCAAGACCAGATACACATGCTCTATGATTTGGTAAGCGACCAATGGTGCTTTTAACCAATGTCACTGTGACATATTTTTTATCTGACATATTACTCACCTAAAATTTGATCAACAGTCTTGCCGCGTTTAGCTGCAATATGCTCAGGACTAGAAAGACTAGTTAGGGCATTTACTGTAGAACGAACAACGTTCACAGGACGCGTTGTTCCGATACACTTAGATAATACGTTCTTAACACCGGCAGCTTCTAACACTGCACGCATAGCACCACCAGCAATAACACCAGTACCTTCAGACGCAGGCAGCATAACAATGTTTACTGCACCTTGCTTGAAGTTAATTGGGTATTGGATAGTCCCGTCATTAAGATGAATATCTCTCATATTGCGACGTGCTTTTTCCATAGCCTTTTTAATCGCTACTGGAACTTCGCTAGCTTTACCGCTACCGTAACCGACACGACCATCACCATCACCAACAACTGCTAGTGCTGAGAAACCGAATACACGTCCACCTTTTACTACTTTAGCAACACGACGAACGTTTACTAACTTTTCAATCATTCCGTCGTCTTGTAATTCACGTGAAGACATATTTTATCCTTCCTTTAAAATTCAAGACCGTTTTCACGGGCTGAGTCTGCTAATTGCTGGATACGTCCGTGATATTTAAATCCTGAACGGTCAAATGCAACAGCAGTGATGCCAGCAGCTTTTGCTTTTTCAGCAATAGACTTACCAACAGCTGTAGCAGCATCTTTGTTACCAGTGTTGCTGATTTCTTTTTTCACGTCAGCTTGAACAGTAGAACTTGCAGCAATCACTTCAGCACCATCTGCTGAGATAACCTGAGCATAAATATGCTGAGATGTACGGTGAACGCACAATCTAGGCATTTTTAGCTCGCTGATTTTTGCGCGAGTTTTCTTTGCTCTACGAAGACGGGCTGTTTTCTTATTTTTCATATCTTCAGACCTTATTTCTTCTTAGCTTCTTTACGTAAAATACGCTCATCAGCATACTTAACACCCTTACCTTTATACGGCTCAGGTGGACGGTATGCACGAATCTCTGCAGCAACTTGTCCAACAACTTGCTTATCAGCGCCTTTTACAACGATTTCAGTTTGAGATGGAGTCTCAACTGTAATACCAGCAGGAAGCGCGTGATTTACAGGGTGAGAGAAACCGAGTGTCAAGTTAAGTACCTGACCCTGTGCTTTCGCACGGTAACCAACACCGACTAACTGAAGCTTCTTTTCAAAACCTTCCGTTACGCCGACAACCATACCATTGATGATTGAACGTGCAGTACCTGCTTGAGCCCAACCATTTGCAGCACCTTCAACAGGCGAACAAATAACTTGACCATCTTCAGTTTTGAATTCTACAGCAGCGTTAAATGACTTAGTCAATGACGCTTTAGAACCCTTAACGGTTACTTCAGAACCGTTAAATGAGATTTCAACGCCAGCAGGAATTTTTACTGGAGCTTTAGCAATTCTAGACATAATAGACTCCTTATGCTACGTAGCAAATAACTTCACCACCGATACCCGCTTGGCGCGCATCACGGTCAGTCATAATACCTTTAGACGTTGAAATTACAGCGATCCCAAGACCGCCAATTACATTAGGTAACTCGTCTTTGTTTTTATAAACACGTAAACCTGGACGGCTCACACGCTTAATCATATCAATAACAGGTTTCCCATCAAAATACTTAAGGTCGACTGATAATTCAGACTTCCCTTCATCTTCTTTGATGCTGAATGTAGAAATATAACCTTCATCAGTCAAAACTTTAGCAACTGCTGCTTTTAGTTTTGAAGAAGGCATACTTACAGTCGAATGACCGGCCATTTGGCCGTTTCGAATGCGTGTCAACATATCAGCAACTGGATCAGACATACTCATAGATATTTATCCTTACCAACTAGCTTTTCTTAAACCGGGAACATCACCTTGCATAGCTAATTCTCTTAGCATATTACGAGATAAACCGAATTTTTTGTACACGCCGTGTGGGCGTCCAGTTAAACGACAACGATTACGTTGGCGTGTTGGAGATGCGTTACGAGGAAGAGCTGCAAGCTTTTCCATAGCACCCATACGTTCATCAAAGCTTAATGTCATATCAACAGATGCAGTTTTATATGCATCGCGTTTTGCTGCGAATTTAGCAACGGTCTTAGCACGTTTCTTTTCGCGTTGAATCATAGATTGCTTAGCCATTAGAAAACCCTCTATTTCTTAAATGGAAAATTAAAGGCTTCTAAAAGAGCTTTCGCCTCATCATTCGTGTTTGCAGTCGTGACAAAGTTAACATCCATACCGCGGATTTTGTCTACTTTTTCAAACTCGATTTCAGGGAAAATAATTTGCTCTTTAAGACCTAAGTTGTAGTTTCCACGACCATCAAATCCGTTTGGGTTAACCCCACGGAAATCTCTTACACGAGGTAGTGAGATATTGATAAGACGATCTAGGAATTCGTACATCTTAGCGCCACGTAGAGTCACTTTGCACCCTAGTGGATAACCATCACGTACTTTAAAACTCGCAACTGACTTACGCGCTAAAGTTTTAATAGCCTTTTGACCAGCGATTGCTTCCATATCAGCAACTGCATTGTCTAAAACTTTCTTGTCGCCGATTGCTTCACCGACACCCATGTTGATTGTAATCTTAGTCAACTTAGGCGCCTGCATTGGCGACTTATAACCAAACTGTTCCATTAACTTAGAAACGATTTCGTCTTTGTAAATTGTTTGTAATCTTGCCATCTTTTTACCCTATAGATTAAGCGTCAACCGCTTTACCAGTAGATTTAAAAAAGCGGATTTTAGTATCGCCTTCAACTTTAACGCCAACTTTGTCAGCCTTATTTGTCTCAGGGTTTACTAATGCCACATTAGAGGCTTGGATTGGCATCTCTTTAGAAACGATTCCACCTTGTGCACCCGTTTGAGGGTTACCTTTAGTGTGCTTCTTAACTAGATTGATACCATCAACTAGAACCTTACCATTATCAAGGATTTGAGAAACAGAACCGCGCTTCCCTTTATCTTTCCCTGTGATAACAATAATTTCATCACCTTTCTTTAAACGATTCATATCTTATTCCTTATAGTACTTCAGGAGCTAATGAAACAATTTTCATAAATTTTTCATTACGCAGCTCACGAGTTACAGGGCCAAAGATACGCGTTCCTACAGGCTCATGTTTTGCATTAAGGATAACAGCAGCGTTGCCGTCAAACTTAATCAAAGAACCATCAGGACGTCTAACACCTTTAGCAGTACGAACTACTACAGCATTGTAGACATCACCTTTCTTCACTTTTCCACGTGGCGTTGCTTCTTTAACGCTCACTTTAATCACGTCACCTACTCCAGCGTAGCGGCGTTTTGAACCGCCTAACACTTTAATACATTGAACGCGTCGTGCTCCGCTGTTATCAGCAACATCAAGCACTGTTTGCATCTGAATCATGGTGGTACTCCATCCATAAAATTAAAATTTACTTACAGCACAAAAACCACTTAAAAGCTCAGTCCCTGATTAAATCAGGCTTAAACTTTAGAGTGGTTTTATTCATTTCCTAATTGTAACAAAACAAATTGGAAAATGCTATAAATTTTAGATCTTAGCTTTACTATCAATACTCACTAAAGTCCAAGACTTACTTTTTGAGATTGGAGAACATTCCTGAATAGTAACAGTGTCTCCTACTCCGCAAGCATTGTCAGCATCGTGTGCCATTACTTTAGTAGATTTTTTAATAAACTTTTTATATTTCGCATGCTTAACAAAGCGTGAAATTGAAACAACGATAGAATCTTGCATACCGTTACTTGTTACAACACCTTGCATTGTGCGAGCTTTCTTTTCTTGTGCAGCCATCTTACTTACTCACTTTTTGACGAATGATAGTTTTAACTCTAGCAATCGAACGACGAACTTTTTTCAATTCTGATGAGTTAGATAACTGTCCAGTTGCATTTTGCATTCTTAAGTTGAACTGCTCTTTAAGTAACTCAAGCACTTCAGCATTAAGCTCTTCAACTGTTTTTTCGTTTAGTTCTTTAGAAGTCATTTACATCACCGTCTTCATTACAACTTGTGTTTTAAAAGGTAGTTTTGCAGCCGCAAGCTCGAAAGCTTCACGGGCTAGCTTTTCTTCAACACCCTGGATTTCGTATAAAACACGACCAGGCTGAATCTGAGCTACCCAATATTCTACACTCCCTTTACCCTTACCCATACGCACTTCAAGAGGCTTATTTGTAATTGGCTTATCAGGGAATACACGAATCCAAATTTTTGCACCACGTTTTACGTGACGAGTCATAACACGACGACCAGCTTCGATCTGACGTGAAGTCATTCTTCCGCGCTCTAAGGCTTTAAGACCGAAATCACCAAAGCTAACTTTGTTTCCGACTTGCGCCAAACCACGGTTACGTCCTTTGTGTACTTTTCTAAATTTAGTACGTTTAGGCATTAACATAGTAAGTTATCCTTTTTATTTACGGCCTTTCTTGCCCTTAGACGGTGCATTGTCAGTTAATGACAACTTCCCAAGTTTCTCACCTTTGAAGATCCAAACTTTAACACCGATCTTACCGTAGGTAGTATCAGCTTCAAAAGTTGAATAATCGATATCAGCACGGAAAGTATGAAGCGGTACACGACCTTCTCTATACCACTCACCACGTGCAATATCAGCACCGTTTAAACGACCAGAAACCGCAACCTTGATCCCTTCAGCACCAAGACGCATTGCATTACCTACAGCACGCTTCATTGCACGACGGAACTGGATACGCTTCTCTAACTGCTGACAGATACTCTCTGCAACAAGTCTAGCATCTAGCTCTGGTGTTTTGATCTCTTCAATATTGATATTCACTTGCATACCAGTCATTGCTGACAAAGAACGCTTTAGCTTCTCAATATCTTCACCCTTCTTACCAATAACAACACCTGGACGTGCAGTATGGATCGTTACACGAACTCCATTTGCAACACGTTCAATGTGAATCTTACTAACAGAAGCATGACCTAATTTACTGTGTAGTTCCTTACGGATTTCAACATCACTGACAAGAAAATCAGAAAAGTTCTTACTATCCGCATACCAACGTGCATTCCAGTCTTTACTAATACCAAGACGAATACCAATAGGATGTACTTTTTGACCCATTCTGATTCTCCTTATTTTTCGCCAACAGTCACAGTAATGTGACTGATACGCTTTAAGATACGGTTTCCACGACCCTTAGCACGAGCGCGCATGCGCTTCATGATTGGTCCAGCATTTACGTATGCTGCGGTTACCATTAACTCATCGATGTCAGCGCCTTCATTGTTCTCGGCGTTAGCGATGGCTGAGTTTAATACCGTTTTAATCAAGTCTGCTGCTTTCTTATCGCTGAACGCTAAGATGTTGATAGCAGTCTCGATATCTTTACCACGGATTTGATCAATAACTAAGCGCGCTTTCTGAGGCGAAATACGAGCAAATTTATGTGTAGCACTTACTTGCATAATATTCTCCAATTAACGCTTAGACTTCTTATCAGCAGCATGACCGCGATAAGTACGAGTTAATGAAAACTCGCCTAGCTTATGACCAACCATGTTTTCAGATACGAAAACCGGAATGTGCTCTTTACCATTATGAACTGCGATTGTCATACCAATCATGTCAGGAAGAATCATAGATCTTCTTGACCAAGTTTTAATGGGACGTTTATTACCAGATTCTTGTGCCTCGATCACTTTCTTATACAAGTGATTATCAACAAAAGGTCCTTTTTTAACTGAACGTGGCATCAGTGTCCTTCCTTATTTTTTATTACGTCTACGTACGATCATTCCATCAGTACGCTTATTGCTACGAGTCTTCTTACCTTTGGTAGGAACACCCCATGGAGTACATGGGTTACGACCACCAGAAGTACGACCTTCACCACCACCGTGAGGGTGATCAACCGGGTTCATCGCCACACCACGAACGGTAGGACGAATACCACGCCAGCGCGAAGCACCAGCTTTACCAAGTTTACGAAGGCTATGCTCAGCATTTCCAACTTCACCGATAGTTGCTTTACATTCCGCAAGAATCTTACGCATCTCACCAGAACGAAGCTTAAGAAGTACATATGCACCATCTCTACCCGCGATAGAAGCTGAAACACCCGCACTACGTGCAATTTGAGCACCTTTACCAGGACGCATCTCTACGTTGTGGATAACAGTACCTACTGGGATGTTTCTTAGCGGCATGCAGTTACCTGCCTTGATCGCTACTAATTCACCAGACTCAACAACATCACCTGCTACTAACCCTTTAGGGGCGATAATATATGCACGTGCACCATCAGCATACTTAAGTAATGCGATGTGAGCTGAACGGTTAGGATCATACTCTAAGTGCTCAACAGTTGCCGGAACACCTGTTTTGTTACGCAAGAAATCAACCATACGGTAATGCTGCTTGTGACCACCACCGTGGTGACGTACAGTAATACGACCGTTGTTGTTACGACCACCAGATTTAGACTTCTTCTCTAGTAACGCTGCGTGAGGCTTACCTTTGTGCAATGTTGATTCAACAATGTGAACCATAAAACGACGACCTGGTGAGGTCGGTTTTGACTTTTTAATAATTGCCATTTTGTAACTCCTTACTCAGCAGCCGCAAAATCAATTTCTTGGCCAGCTGCCAAACGAACGATAGCCTTACGGATACCATTACGTTGACCTTGACGACCTTTAAAGATTTTACGCTTACCTTTAATGTTGATCATATTCACAGACTGAACTTTAACGTCGAATAGAGACTCTACCGCTGCTTTAACTTCAGGCTTAGTTGCTGTTGGCTCAACTTTGAACACATACTGCTCACGAGAATCAGCTAATAAAGCTGCTTTCTCAGAGATATGTGGAGCTAGCAATACTTTTAGAATTCTTTCATTGTTCATGCTAATTGCTCCTCTAGCTGCTTAACAGCGCCTTGAGTCATCACAACTGTCTTGAAACCAATCAGGCTTACAGGATCAATAGATGCAACATCACAAACATCTGCGTTATAAAGGTTACGTGAAGACAGGTACAAATACTCGTCAAAACCTTCAGTAATAACTAAAGCATCTGCCACATTCAATGTTGCAAGGTTTGCTTTAAATTCTTTTGTCTTTGGCGCATCAACTTTAAAGTCATCAACGATAACTAGACGACCAGAGCGATTTAACTCAGCAACAATAGAACGCATCGCACCGCGATACATTTTTTTGTTTACTTTTTCAGAGAAATCACGGTTATGACCAGGGAACGCACGTCCACCACCGACCCAAATAGGGCTACGGCTAGTACCAGCACGAGCTCGACCAGTTCCTTTTTGATTCCAAGGCTTAGCACCACCACCACTTACTGCTGAACGGTTCTTTTGGGCTTTTGTACCCGCGCGAGCGCCATTCATATATGCAGTAACTACTTGGTGTACTAATGCTTCATTGAAATCTGTTCCAAATAAAGCGTCAGAAACAGAAACTGTTCCATTTTCTTTACCTGTTGCTAATTCGATTAATTTTAAATCCATCATGCTCACCTATTTAACAGCTTTACGAACAATAACAGTACCGTTCTTAGCACCAGGGACAGCGCCCTTAATCAATAACAGACCATTCTCTGCATCAACTTTCACTAAATCCAAGTTCTGTGTTGTTTGACGAACATCACCCATATGTCCAGACATTTTCTTACCTTTGAAAACGCGACCTGGAGTTTGGTTTTGCCCGATTGAACCGTTAGAACGGTGAGAAATAGAGTTACCGTGCGTTGCATCTTGCATCGTAAAGTTATGACGCTTAATACCACCTTGGAAACCTTTACCTTTCGTAGTTCCCGTAACATCTACAACCGAAATCTCGTTGAAACGCTCAACTGTAAGTTCAGAACCTACCTCTAAACCTTCAGCTTCTTCAGCTGAATCAACACGAAATTCCCATAGACCTTTTCCAGCTTCAACACCCGCTTTCGCGAACTGTCCAGCTGCTGGTTTGTTAACACGTCCAGCGTGTACAGTACCAGTTGTAACTTGAATTGCAGAATAACCGTCTGTTTCAAGTGTTTTGATCTGAGTGATGCGGTTCGGCTGAACCTCTACAACCGTTACCGGAGTAGATACACCATTCGCGTCAAACACACGAGTCATGCCGATTTTCTTACCAATGATACCAATACTCATATCATTTCCTCATTATTATTAACTATCAGTTATAACGATTGATAACTGACCGAACTACAAATTAACGTAATTCTAATTGAACATCTACACCAGCAGCCAAATCTAGCTTCATCAATGCATCAACAGTCTTCTCTGTTGGATCAACGATGTCTAGTAAACGCTTGTGAGTACGAATTTCATACTGATCACGAGCGTCTTTATTGACGTGTGGTGAGATTAGGATTGTGAAACGTTCTTTACGAGTCGGCATCGGAATAGGACCACGTACTTGCGCCCCTGTTCTCTTAGCTGTTTCTGTAATTTCACGAGCAGACTGATCGATCAAACGATGATCAAATGCTTTTAAACGAATACGAATATTCTGAGTTGCCATAATCTCTGTCTCATTTATTTAACAAAATTAAAGGGCTGTATATTTAACACATACAAAACCGAGGCGCGGATTATACCAACATATTTTAATTAAAACAAGCCCTTATTAAGCATTGCATGTCAGGCTGACCATTAACACGCCTCTTGATTCCCTCTGGTTTTTATTTCTTTTATGCCACCCTCGTCCCTTTTGAAACCACACTCCCTCCAGTTTTCTACCCACCCTAAACGGTTCGACTCTGCCATTGACTTAACTCGAATGCTTTTGCATATATTTATGCTGGACACAAAAAAAGGGAGCCGAAGCTCCCTTTTTTATTAAGTGTTTACTCTACGTAAACTAGCGTTTAAAGACTAGTCTAGGATTTTAGCAACA
>JAADDM010000207.1 GCA_013153955.1 Gammaproteobacteria bacterium
TGCCCGCAAAACCCACTTTCATTTTACAACACATCTGCGCTTTTCAGGCGCAGTTTTTGCCTCAAAGACTGACTTCAGCCAGCCCGCTTCACAACCACCGCAAACCAACTTTGGCTGTCCTTTGCCATGCCAAAACATCTGCGCCCACGCTCAACCGAACGGCGTTTCGCCCGCGTCTCACCCATGCGCTCACGCCAGATTTTGCAAAAACACTTTGTCGGAAACGCAACTTGCCGCGCCGCGGGCGCTTGGCCGGTAAAGCCTCAATTTCACGCTCAACTTGGAATGTGCCAGCCTGCTTCGCGGCGTGAAAACGCCTTGCAGTTCAACCTGCGCTTTCACTCACCAGCCTGCGCGGCGCTCACATGCTCCTTGCCACTTCCAAAATCACCTACGCCGCCACGCTTCCCTTACCCGCTCTCAACATTGCGAAACGCACCGCCGCTCTTTTTCCCGCAAACGAACCCTAACATGAACGGAGAAATCCTGAACCTGTACACAGACTATTTATAGGTTGGCCAGCTTCTCGCCTCTTTTATACACAAATACTGGATATAGGTCTGCAACTATATTTATGAGGTCATTTTTTATAAGTACCCCTGACGCAATGTCTACTCCACGGTATTGCTTATTGAGTTCTGCTAAGTTGACAGGATCCAAATTCGTTGTTATGCCTGATATTAGTCCATCCGCTAACTCATAAGAGGAAAAAGCACTACCAGTTCCATGGCTTATACCGTTTATTGTTTTTGTTGGTTCTTGCACTGATATTAGCTGTGATTTGCTCCCCACCGATCCGGCCAAGAAAAGAATTTGCTCTGATGATGTCACCTGACTGACTCCACTGTAATGTACAAATCCGCGTGGGGTTCGTATGATATCTGTGTGCGTGTTATCGCCCAGGTAGAAAAAATCCACATCCAACATATCACAAACCCATTCAATCATTTTGTGTCTTTGCAACTGAGCATATTGCACAGCAGCCTCTTTGATACTCCAAAATAGTGTATTGACTGGATGATACTCTGATAATCGGGATATTTGTTTTAATTCATTCGGACGATCCCTCCATGCTTGCAACAAAAGAGCGTCTAGGACAGCCCCCACAATGCTAGAACCGTTATGTACAATACAAATGTATTTTACTTCTCCCATTATCCCATTTCTTAATTGCTCCACCCGATGAATTTCAATAAAGTGATTGCCCGGTGATAGCACACCCAACCACTCTAAGGCTTTTGGAGATAAGTAATTGGCGATACTTGTCGGTATTCTTTTGTCGTTATATAAATTCACTTGATTCGTCGAATGTGGATATTCCATTGGCCGGTTGCCGAGAAGTATCGCCTGTACCACATCGGAAGCTCTTTTCCAATCCATTGCTTTTTGCTTTAAGTCGACCTCTATATTCACCAAAGCATTAAAGTCAATCTTAGAGTTCCTGATCCCAGCGTAGGTATAGCCACAGCCAATGTCAACGCCTACGCCAAAAGGATAGAAGTGCTCTTTACTTACAAACACTGATCCTGTAGGTAACCCTGCCTCCGGAGATAGGTCAGGAAACAAAACAACAGGATCATCGGTTGAACCATCTTGGCAATAATTCATCAAGACATCATAACCAGCCGTTTTTTTAAATTCTCGCCATGTGAGGTCCGTTGAGAAACGAAGTAGTTTCCTTTTAAAAAAACTGTGTTGTGTCATATACTATGCCCCGAATAATGCATCCATCCTTTTTTCCATTCCCATGCAATCACCGCTTGTAGTACTACGACCCAAATTACGCCTATAATGGTCATGCTGGCACCCTCAATAAATGTGGGAGGGGTGCTCATTGCGCGTGCTGGCAGATAAACCCAATAACGAAATGGCAAATATACACTAATAGTGGTCAACATGGGTGGAAAAAACTGAAGTGGCAAATATACACCACCCATAAAATTACCAATCATTTGGTATAGCTGAAGGGTTCCCACAATTTCTTCAATAAAAAAGGTTGTTAATCCAAGGATATAATAAATTTGAAAAGTGATAGTGATTCCAATCAAGAAAAACACGACAAACCACACAAAACCGACAAACGTGGGAGAGACCCCTGTCAGGACAAAAGCAATAAGAACAATCGCGGGGCTGGCAAATAGAGCATTAACTCCAACACTTGCTATCATACGAGCATAGTGTGTCAGCCAATGGGGAACGGCTCTCACCGCATAAATTACAATATCTCCTCCGTAAATTTCTTCCCGGATATTACGAGACAATCTAATGAATGAAAATAGTTGGGATAAAAAAAGCGCAAAAACGTAGTATACAATAATTTCGTTTAAATTAGCAGAAATGTCCTCGTTCACGGTTGCAAGGTATCGCCAAAGCAAGTAAGCGATCAACAATCTTGCCGGATAGCCAAACCATCGAAGGGCAAAATCTACTCTGTATATAAAATCTATCTTGATAAAGATAGAAATATACTTAACAAACAATGTGAAGGTTCGCCGATCAAACAAATTACTTAATATTCTCATATCATCCGCCATAACTCTCGTACTGTCCTAAACCTTTACGCCAAGTGAGCTCACTAAGAGCTAGCCACCCAACTAACATTCCTGACATAGCTAATACTGATGGAAAGATAGAGTTGTTAGACACGGTCAATAACGCTGGTTCTGTTGCAGCATACCCAATAGGGAAAACAAACGTCAGTATTGCGCGCAACCATGGTCCCATTATGGTTGTCGGATACTGAGTTAGAACTATTAGTGCTTGAGTGAATTCTTCCACAGCTTTCATACTTCCGATCCAGAAACCCAGATAGCTACCTGTTAATTGCAGCAAAGCTAATACCAATGCTGCTAAACTAGCGAGAATAATTCCTGTTATTAGACCTATAAAGTTCAGGCCTTGGTTCAATGCCCATCCATAAGCGAAAAGAAATAGTACGCTTGGTAATACCCGGATAATATACTCTATCCTAAAAGTCATCGCAAAAACCAAAGCGCGCGGATCTACCGGCCGAATCAAATACACGTCCAATCGTCCGTTAGTTATCAGGGCATGAAATCTAGTAGCTGCTCCGAAAAATGCGGAAGTTATCGCGAAAAACAACTCAGAAAAACCCAGATAAATCAGAATGCCACCAAAGGACCATCCTGGTACAGTGCCAATATTGTTGAAAATAATATCCCAAAAAAGCACAAAAAAACCTACGTGGACGGCATTCGAGATAAACCCTAGTAGCGTAGATGTCTGAAACAAGGCCATGCGCGCAACATTAAGTCTGATGCCAACCCAAAATACACTAATCGTTCGCCAGATATACAGAAATATACGCATTTCCTTATTATCCAAGTCGAGTTTGAGTTATAAAATCATGGATAACATTTTTTATTGATGGAGATTTTATTTCCAAACGAAGCACTTGACAAGCGGACGTCAATGCTTGAATTACTTTATCAAGATCGTTCTGAGCGACAAGAAGTTTGATGTGATGATCTTCTCTCTCAACACTTAGTGCATTTGCCAGAATTGCTTCAAACTTAGATGGGGCACGCACTTGGCTATATATTAATTCAATCACACGAGGCACCTCAAGTTTCATGGCCGATAATGATTGATCGATCAATTTCTTGCCGTCATCTAATAAAATTAATCGATCACATGATTGTGCAATTAACTCTATATCATGTGTCACAATCAATGTGGTTTTCCCCTGACTTCGTCGGTATCGCACATACTTAGCCAAACTTTCGCTAGATAAAATATCAAGCCCAATATTTGGCTCATCAAGGAATAGTAATTGTGGCGAATGAAGCAAGCTGGCAACTAAATCACCTCGTACACGCTGCCCAAATGACAATTTCCGCACAGGTTGCATTAAAAATGGCCGCACTTCAAAAAAAACGTCTAATAAATCTAGATTAGCCTCAAACTGGTCGCGATTAAGACCATATACTACACGATACAGCTCCAAACTCCATCTTAAGGGTAAGTCCGAATACAAAAGTGTCTTTTGCCCAAAAGAGACCCCAATGTTTGTAACATATCGCGAGCGTTGCCGAAATGGATCATACCCCAGACAATTAATTGTGCCTTGATCCGGTTTGATAATCCCTGTCAACAACTTAACAAGCGTAGATTTGCCACTACCATTGAGACCAACAATACCAACTGCCTCCCCTCTGTACACCGTCATTGACACATTCTTAAGGGCTTGTATCGTCTTAGATCTTGGCCGCAATCCGCGAAAAAAGCCACCAGATCGCTGTTCTTTAATCTTATATGTGCGGCTAATGTTGCAGGCTCTAATATCAATAACCATTGTTGTTCTCTCTTGCCGAGTCGTTTGGCATATTTATAGATAAACGGCTTACTAGTTGCTCTCCTTTGGCCTTAATATAGCGACACTCATTAGATCAGGATGTAAATACTCCATAGCCATACGCACAAAATCTGCCGATTGCGTATGTCTCAATAGAATTTCAATGTCTCGGATATTGAAAGGTTTATTGTTGTAAATCATGTGTAATGCTATCTGTCGGCTATATTTGAGCTTATTTTCAGGGAGAAGGTGTAAATAGCTGATATACCTTTCTATGGCGCGGGATACCTCATCTCTGTGTAAACCATCCGTAATGATTCGAGTCAATTCATCACGCACAGTATCTTCAAAATACTTAGAAAAATCTTCTGCTTTGTCAGTACTTGTTGCAGATATTGTATATCCTCCGAAATGAGCAAACGCATCGTGGTTTGTTTGCAGCGAATAGGTACGCGCATCGATTTCTACAAGCCGCTGATACAAGCGAGCGCCAAAGCCGAGAGCTATTATTCGATTGAACACGTTCATTAATTCGTGTGCTGGAGATGGGAATGGTGGTGCGGGAAAAGCAACCGCTACGTGGGTTGATGCAACTCGCCCTTGATACACCTTGACTCGTTCGTATTCACCAAGTGTCTGTGGAGCCAGCGCAACCCTATCTTTCCCTTCACACATCCCCAACTCATCTTCAACTATCTCCATCGCTACGTCAGGCTTAGGATGAAAAACCAACACAATTGCCCCTCTAGGATGAAAATGCATTTCCCTGAACAACATGAATTGCTCTACTTGGTCGGGAGTCTCAATAGGAGATACGCCTGGAGTCACACGATGGCTTTTTGGGAAGATGTTATTCAAAGCCAAGCGTCGTAATTGTTGCCCGGCTGATCTTGAGGCTAAAGATTCCTGTGCTTGTATTTTAACCTCATTCATAATGGCTTTCGTGCTCGTATGAATCTTCTCAAAAGCAATCCGTCGCAATAAGCGAACTCCTTTTGAGAAATTGTGATATGGTATCCGACAATAGTATCCTACATGTTCAATGCCCGTTTGGGCACTAAAGATTGCGCCATCCCTCTCAAGATTAAGAGCAAACTCACGTGATGTTTGTTGAGTAGGGCTTCGAAAACTTAAATGCTCATTCAAGTGTGTCCAACCCTTTTGTGTTTCAGTTTCTACTGAACTACCAAAAGGGAGCCAGATACTTATCCCAGCCAAATACGATACTGTATCCACAATACAAATTGTCAAGCCATTGGACAGTTGTTTTACTTGACCATTCATGCTTAACACCATTTCAATGATCACCTCTATTTAATAAATAAAGTTTCCCAGCGTTACCATCTACAATCACTTCTACGCCATCTTCAAGCATCCAGTAATCTCTAGTCTGGACGCACGGTATACCCAATTCACGGCACAAGATGGCTACATGGCTGAGTATACCGCCTACGCCAACAACTAACGCCTTATGATTCATAATATCAAGAATATCCTCAGGAGCCAATTCCCTCGTAACCAAGACGTTTTTTAGATGTTGACTTGCTCTGTTGGGGCTAGATACAATCCCTTTAGCAATACCTGGGGCCAATCCAACACCATCAATAATTTGACCATCTTCGTGACGCATCCCCAAAGACATTGTCCTCGCGGAGGCAACCCTCGTAACAGGCCGCGCCTGTAAAATTGTTAACTCATTAGCTTCAAATGCCCACTCAATATCCACCGCTGTAGCGAAGAAACTTTCTAACTGTTTAGAAATCTTTGCAATGGCGTTTATTTGCGCCACAGTTAAAACAGAACGCGAACGAAATTCCTTGTCCACAATTCGTATCGCCGCTATTCCACCAGCTACGTACTTCAAAAAAGCAGATTGAATGTTCCGATTTCCATTACGCCAAACGATTGGATCTCCAGCAATTTTTCTCCGCCACCCCGTGTGGACAACGTAAGCCAAGTGTTTGATTGCTAATGTTTGTGTAACATCTCCATCAATCACTGAATATCTGTCGGGGATTACTTGATTGCTAACCAGAGGAAAGCCCAAGCCAGGAATCGCCTCTATCAACATCCCATTCCCATGTATTGGATGCTTTGAAAAGGCAACGCCTGAAGCTGTAGCTTTGACAATGGGCTGGATTAATACTGCCATTAATGGTTCGGTTTGTACACCGAATGCACGCCGATAAGTGATGGCTCTGTCGGAAAAGTAACTAACCCACACGCGTTTTATTGCGCGTTCCAAAAGACTATAACTTGCGGGTATCCCAACTTGTGTTTCAAACAAACCCGCTGCCGAATTGGATTTCCCGTCTTCAATTGAGCTTGACGACCGAACTACTAGAATTTCGCCAGAAAACAAATGGCAAATTTCTTCAATTGCCGACTTTATTGAAGAGGATAATTCAACCTTAAATAATTCAGAGCGAATATAAGCAGGGGCAGCATTTTTGTCAATTGATACTAAACTATCTTTGAATGCATCTGTAGATAAAACCACACTCTTCGGTGTTCTCACTAAAGGCGAAATACGAGCCAGAGTTGCTGCCTTATTACCACAAAATTTATTTTCCGCAAAACGAGCGTCAGTATCGCGAATCAGATATTGTGATTGCATGCTATCTCCTCAATAGCATTTGTAATGTGCACGTGGCAGGATCCAGCCCTCTTTGAACAGCCAAACGAAGGATGTCTCGCAATGCCCGCATCTGCCAATAATGACGCGCTTCCTCATGATCAATAAGCGCCGTGTACACCAACGCCACTGGGTACACATGAGGAGCATTCACCTCAATTTCACTCATCGCTGTAGCTCGTTCCTTTTTTCGCTTAGCCTCAGCGGCCTTAAGTTTTAATAATTGAGCTTCTAAACAATCTTGACTCTCAGAATTCCCTATAGATTCAATATAGACCTTGGCATCCTCTTCGGTTTCCCATCCTGTCAAATCATGAAATCGCAAAAAAGCGGCGCCTTCCCAAAAATTATAAAATCGCTCAGGTTGCAAATACGTTCTTATTGCGCGTGACAGTAAAACCACCGAGTATGGCGTTATTGATGGTTGAGAAAGATTTTGAAATACCCGCATACCGAGTTTCGTCGTTCCCAAACTTTCCTTGATCCACTTTCCAAATCCAAACTCATGTTCTATACTAGAAAAACGCATCATGCCGGATACGGAATCAAGAAAGAGTTCAAGATATGTCGCCCCATTTTGTTCAAACTGCTTCACGCAACGAGCAACATTCCAGATGGATTTGCAAATCATAGAGCGCGTTTGGATAGCAAGTTCCAAATCAGAGGTATCTAATATGGTGGCCCACATATTTTTAGACAAATATTGACGGTAGAAATCAAGAGAGAAATGAACAACCCCAGGAACATATTCATGAGCCTGTCCTGGAGCAATGCTTTCAATTCGTTTTACTAATCCCCAGCTATAGAATTGTAAATGAACAGTGGTACGGGTCATATACTGCAACTGAAAATCAACAAAAGCTATTTTATTAACGAAATCGGTATTCGCAAAAGTAATCATTATAGTATGAAGCAATTGTTCGCAATTACCCAAATGGTCTGTGAAGTCGGCAGCAAAAAGCCAAACCGCCGTTCGTTTACTAAATAATCAGAGTTGCCTTACTCAGCGTCTTCTTCAGTATCTTCTTCTATGTCAAGTCTTTCAAGAGCCTCGACCACATCTTCAGTAGCGAGAAGGTCCTCGATCTCAGCGTGGTTGACCATTGATATATGGTAACCCATCTCATGCCTCCTTTCTTGGTGAGAGAGTAGTGTGGAAAGTGCTAGTACAGTTGAACAGCTCTTGCCCTTGCTGCCGACTTCACAAACAACTTGGGCTTTTGAGCATATGGGTTAGGCCCTCTGCGGCCCGTGATGGGTGTAAGTTGTCTCCTAACGATAGCGTCAGCGGCTGGTGAGCCGAGCGCAGCGAGGCGAGCAAGTCCGCTCAACGCAGGGTTAGGGTGAAAGCCCGCACCTTGCCACGCAAAACACCTTGGTTTGAAAAGTGGGGATTTGACCCGCTTCATTGCCACTTGCCCGCTTCGTTGCCCGCAAAGCCCACTTTCATTTTACAACACAACCGCCCTTTTCAGGCGCAGTTCTTGCCTCAAAGACTGACTTCAGCCAGCCCGCTTCACAACCACTGCAAACCCTCTGCGGCTGTCCTTTGCCACGCCAAGACGCCTGCGCCCACATTCAACCGGACGGCGTTTCGCCCGCGCCTTGCCCATGCGCTCACGCCAGCATTTGCAAAAGCACTTTGTCGGAAACCCCACTTGCCACGCCGCGGACGCTTTGCTGGTAAAACCTTTATTTCGCGCTCAACTTGGAATGTGCCAGCCTG
>JAADDM010000293.1 GCA_013153955.1 Gammaproteobacteria bacterium
AATCTGCCAAAACCGTTTGTAGTATCTCAGCTCATTTCACCATCCTCGCCACGGGGGGAGCAAGCAAAGCTTACCTTTACACCAGTAACCCCGACACCTCCACAGGGGATGGCATCGCCATGGCTTGGAGAGCTGGCTGTGAGGTGGGCAATATGGAATTCAACCAGTTCCACCCTACCTGCCTCTATCACCCTAAAGACCGCTCTTTTTTAATCAGTGAAGCGATGCGTGGTGAAGGCGCTATTTTAAAACGCCCTGATGGGGTTGCCTTTATGAAACAGTATGATCCGCGTGCAGAGCTTGCCCCTAGAGATATTGTTGCCCGCGCGATTGACCAAGAGATGAAAAAACATGGCATTGATTCTGTCTACTTAGACATCAGCCATAAACCCGTCGATTTTATTAAAAAGCATTTTCCAACGATTTATGAACGCTGCTTAAAAGTGGGGATTGATATTACCAAAGAACCCATTCCGGTCGTCCCTGCCGCTCACTATACCTGTGGTGGGGTCGTTACAAATCTGGAAGGTCAAACCACCTTAAACGGTCTCTACGCGATCGGAGAAGTCGCCTATACCGGCTTGCACGGTGCAAACCGCTTAGCAAGCAACTCATTAGCAGAAGGCTTAGTCTTTGCCAAAATGGCACACCAAAGCATCGAAAAGGCTTTTGCAAAAGAGGCTTTTACCCATCCTTCAATCATTGACTGGGACTGCACCGGCGTAACAGAACCTAGAGAGAAGGTTCTCATTAGTCATGATTGGGACGAAGTCCGTCGTGTCATGTGGGATTATGTTGGGATTGTCCGAACAAACAATCGACTGAAGCGAGCGCGCCACCGCCTCAAAAATCTACATAAAGAAATTGACGAATACTATCACGAACATATTCTAACCAGCGATTTACTAGAACTTAGAAACCTAGTGATGGTTTCAGAGCTGATGGTCATGAGTGCCCAACGCCGAAAAGAGAGCCGTGGGCTACACTTCAACTTAGACTACCCACATATTCATAAGCGGGCCAAACCCACCATTCTAAAACCTAAATAGCCTATTTAAGCTGCTTTATGGCACGTTCTAAAACCCAAATAAACCGCCATTAAGCGGTTTATTTACACTTGATAGAATATGTTTAAAACCGACTAGCCATTACCTGTCGGCATCGAATCATCATTACCGACAATGGATTCAACCAAGCCTTCAGCTGCCAACTTATCAATATCAATAATAATCACCATTCTGCTTTTTGCCTTACGCCCTTCTGATATTTCTACCCCGGGGTTATTCGCATTTTTTAAGCCATCATCCTCACTGATACTGGTCAAACCTAGCACAAACTGATCTTTTAACGAAGTGGATATATCAGGCGGCGCCTGTAGGTTATTCATATCAAACACATGTACATCCGATACAGCATCGACCACCAACCCGACAACTTTTTCACCGCGCTCGGTCAAAACATGCACCACAATAACAACCGTTGTTCCATCATAGCTTGTTGGCAGGTTAAATTTTTGGCGCAAGTCAATAATGGGAACAACCGTGCCTCTTAGGTTAACCACCCCTTTTACAAAATCAGGTACATTCGGCAGAGGGTTTGGTACTTGCCACCCTCTAATTTCTTGAACACGCAAAATTTCTACTGCATATTCTTCTGTACCAATAATAAAGGTCAAAAACTCTTGTTTAGACTCAGACACGCTCTGTCTCCATTGAACGATTCAGGTAAAAGGCCACCAAAAAAACATCTATCTTCTGATTTAAAGCCATCCATTCCATACTACTATAATAACGCTAAAATTCAAAAGGAATTTAAGCCCAATCCCTTTTTTAACACGCAAGAACTAAGCCAATCCATCATTTAATAGCGAGATAAACACAAGGAAGCTTTTTCAGAATAAATGATGAGATATTTTGTGATTTTAAAAGCGTGCTGTATCATCAGCATCAACTGAAAATATTCATGGAGCATGCAATGACACACCCTGCCAATTTAGACCCACAATGGTTAGAGTTTTTAACCTCTCAAAATGTTCAATTTGATGACACGGGTAAAATTCGCTCATTTGGGCAAGCAGAGCTAGAACGCTTTTTAATTAAAAATGGCCCCGTATTAACTAGCCTGACACATCAAGCCCTGATTAAAGTTACAGGTGGTGAAGCGGAATCTTTTCTACAAGGTCAATTAACAACCGATATTAAAGAGGTCAGCGACAGCCAAGCACAGCTTTCTGGTTACTGCGACCCACAAGGGCAAGTTTTGGCACTTTTCTTAGTGTTCAAATATCAGGGAGATCTCTACCTAAACTTTGATGGTGCTTTAAAAGAGGCGATGGTTAAACGACTACAGATGTTTATCATGCGTGCAGATGTGCAGCTAACAGATGTATCAGATAGCCTTATCCAAGTTGGGTTTGGCGGTGACTTTGGGGATCTCGATATTCAGCGCCGTCTCAGTACCAAAGTAAAGTCAGTTTATGAAACGGGCTATATTGATATTGAAGGTATGCGTGATGTGTGCGTAATCAAAGTACCAGGCCCTTACCACCGTTACGCCCTATTTGGCCCTGCGGATCAGATGCTGGAAGCGTGGAAAGACTTACGAGCCAATGCTGACTTAACCAACTCTTATGACTGGCGCTTACTCAACATTGCTGCAGGTATTCCTGAGGTAAATCAAGCAACGACTGCGCAATTCATTGCTCAGTTTTTAAACCTGGATAAGCTAGATGCCATCAACTTTAAAAAAGGCTGCTTCCCGGGTCAGGAAATTATTGCGCGAGTCCACTATCGCGGCAAGGTCACTAAACGCATGTTCCGTATTCGTTTTGAAAGCACTGAAACCTTCCATGCTGGCGAAGCGCTTATATTAAAAGACAGCAATGATAAGAACCATAAATTAACCGTTATCAGCGCTAATCCAGACATCTATAACGGTACACTCTGCCTAGCCGTTGGCACGTTAAAGTCATTGGAAGCCGTTGAAGGTGACTTAATGACCGAAGCAGGTCATACTGCGGTCATTGAACCCCTGCCTTACTCAGTCACAGATGAGGACTAATCAAGATTGGCTTAAACTCTAATTTACGCCTCCTTTAAAGCCTCTTTAAACGATTTAAACAGGCCTTAAACTAGAAAGCCCCGAAAATAACCAGCTCTGGTTGTTTCGGGGCTTTTTTATTTCAAGAATAAAGCCTCTCTAACATCAATTCATTTACATCAAAGCGTTCTGTTTATTAAGGTCTTTGCACGAGTAAGGCATGAGGTAATTTAAATTAATCGCTGAGATAATACGGACAAAAACTCGATATAACACTCAATAGAGTACTCAATAGAGTACTCAAGTAACATGCACAAAAAACCCCGTAAAAACGGGGTTAATTGAGCCATATTTTAAAGCTGAACATTGAAGCGATGCATCAAAGCCATAAACTCAAAACAAGGTATTTCGTTTGCTGCGGCTATGATTGACGCATGTGTGGAAACAGTAACACATCACGGATAGAGGCTGAATCAGTAAACAGCATCACTAAACGGTCAATTCCGATTCCCTCACCTGCGGTAGGCGGCATACCATGCTCAAGTGCCGTGATGTAATCTTCATCATAGTGCATCGCTTCATCATCACCGGCATCTTTCGCTGCCACTTGTGATTTAAAGCGTTCCGCTTGATCTTCTGCATCATTTAACTCGTTGAAGCCGTTAGCAAGCTCTCGCCCACCAATGAATAGCTCAAAACGATCGGTGATAAATGCATCTTGATCGTTGCGACGTGCCAGTGGAGACACCTCAGCAGGATATTCTGTAATGAACGTTGGATCCATTAGCTTCTCTTCAACGGTCTCTTCAAAAATTTCGGTAATAATTTTACCTAAACCATAGCTCTCTTCGACATGAATATCTAAACTACCTGCAAGTGCACGGGCAGATTCAAGCGTCTCCATCTGAGAAAGTTCAATGCCTTCGTTATACTGAATAATCGAATCTTTCATGCTTAGACGGGCGAATGGCTTGCCAAAATCAAACTCCATGCCTTGATACGGTACTTTTGTTGAACCAACCGCTAACTCAGCCAACTCTTTTAGAAGTTCTTCAGTGTAGTCCATCAACTGATGATAATCGGTATAAGACGCGTAGAACTCAACCATGGTAAATTCTGGGTTATGACGGGTTGAAAGCCCTTCATTACGGAAGCTACGGTTAATTTCAAAAACACGTTCAAACCCCCCCACCACCAAACGCTTTAGGTAAAGCTCGGGGGCTATACGCAGGTAAAGCGGCATATCCAAAGCATTATGGTGTGTATTGAACGGCTTAGCCGTTGCCCCACCAGGAATGACGTGCATCATCGGGGTTTCTACTTCCATAAAATCATGACGAATTAAGAAATTACGCACGTGCTGAACAATTTTTGAACGCAACATAAAGGTTTCGCGCGATGCTTCATTCACGATTAAATCAACATAACGCTGACGGTAACGCGCTTCCTGATCTTTTAGGCCGTGAAACTTATCTGGTAGAGGACGAATTGACTTGGTAATCAGCTCAATATGCTCAACATGAATAGACAACTCACCCGTGTTGGTTTTAAACAGATAGCCTTCTGCCCCAACAATATCGCCTAAATCCCACTTTTTAAACTGTGTGTTATAGAATCCCTCTGGCAACTCATCACGCGTTACGTAAACCTGAATGCGTCCTGTCGGATCTTGTAATGTGGCAAAACTGGCCTTACCCATGATACGACGTAACATCATTCGACCTGCGACTTTAACGCGAACTGGCTCCGCCTCCGCTAAACCTTCCTTCGTTTTCTCATCGTGTGCAAGGTGTAAGTCAGCGGCATTATCTGCACGTCGGAATGTATTTGGGTACGAATGCCCCTCCTCTCTTAACGCGTGTAATTTTGCACGACGCTCTGCAATGATTTTATTTTCATCAACTTCAGGCACGTTATTTTGGGATTCTGACATGGGATAACTCTCTTAAACAGTAGGGGTTAAAACAACCAGGCCTGGTTGTTTTGAAACAACCAGGCCTGGTAACTTAATAAATATAGAATATAAGGCTATTTTAAGCCTTTAAGCGCTTAAATAATAGATTTATCTAGCGGGAATCGTACGTTAAACACCTGCTTTTAGACTGGCAACAATAAACTGATCTAAATCGCCATCCAAAACACCGCCGGTATTACCCGTTTCGACATTGGTTCTTAAATCTTTAATGCGTCCAGAATCCAAGACATAAGAGCGAATTTGACTGCCCCAACCAATATCTGATTTTGAATCTTCAAGCTCCTGCTTTTCAGCATTACGACTCATCATCTCCAACTCATACAATTTGGCTCGCAACTGCTTCATCGCTTCGGCTTTGTTTTGATGCTGAGAGCGTCCATTTTGGCACTGAGTAACGGTATTGGTCGGCAGATGGGTGATTCGCACGGCGGACTCTGTTTTGTTAACGTGCTGTCCCCCTGCACCACTGGCGCGATAAACATCAATTCTTAAATCCGCTGGGTTAATATCCACCTCAAAAGTATCATCAATTTCAGGCGATACAAAAATAGAGGCAAATGAAGTATGGCGACGATTACTTGAATCAAATGGCGACTTTCTTACCAAACGGTGCACTCCGGTCTCTGTTCTGGCCCAGCCAAAGGCGTAATCGCCTTTAATATGAACGGTCGCACCCTTAATCCCAGCCACATCTCCTGGGCTAATTTCAACAATCTCTGCTTTAAAGCCCTTACTGTCCGCCCACCGCAGATACATTCTTAAAATCATATTCGCCCAGTCTTGCGCCTCTGTGCCACCAGAGCCTGATTGGATCTCTAAATACGCATTGTTAGGATCTAACTCGCCTGAAAACATCCGTTGAAACTCAAGCTTTTCAAGCTTCTCTCCCAAAGTATCTAGCTCAATAATGACCTCGTCAACCATCTCTTGATCATTGTCCATCTCAGCCATCTCTAGAATCTCTTTGACGGACTCTGTTCCTGATTCTAATTCATCAATGGTCGAGACAATCAACTCTAACTGGGACTGTTCACGCCCTAGATTTTGAGCCAGCTCAGGGTCATTCCAGACATCAGGTGACTCTAGCTCTCGCAGTACTTCAACTAAGCGTTCTGCACGAGTATCATAGTCAAAGATACCCCCTAAGCACTTCTGTTCGAGTACGATAATCTTCAATACGTGTATAAACTAGATTCAGTTCCATTTTAGGCATCCATATTCAATCAATTCAAGTGAGTTGAATGATACCAGTATTCAATAATCACTGCCCATGAAATCCTACTTGTTACCAAGATAACGACGCGGGCATTAAAGATAACAATCTTGTGGCCGATACAGTCTGTAGAGCACTTATTTATTTAGGATATGGGCGCGTAAGACATACACCGGCTAAAGGTGAACTCACAAAGAATATACTCTGCTCCCCTGAAGCGTTAATATAAACGTATAAAATCCTAAAAAACTGACCCGAAAAGGATGACATTATGGCTGTCGAAATGAACCCTCTCAATCCAATATTGGCCTATCAAAAATCTGCTGACTTAGGCAGTGGCAACCAAGCTAACCAAGCACAACGTGGCTTGTCTGAAACGGGGCTAGATAAACAGAATCAAGTGTCTTTGTCTGAAGCAGAAAAACCCCAATCTACCAAAGAAACCTTGAGAACGGAGCAACAAGCAAGTTTAGTCGCTCACCTATTTGGGGATGGTTCATCGGTTAGCAGTGACAGTCTAAAAATAACCTATCAAGCCGCCATTGAAAAGCTCAATGAGACCCTTTCAAGTCAATTTGAGATGACCGATGAAGGAATTAAACCCATCAGTGAAGAGGCGCTTAAAGAACAAGGGGGGATGGAGTACTGGACACCTGAAAATACCGCCAAAAGAATCGTCGATGGCGCAACGGCCTTTTTATCAGGCTTTCAAGCCGCCAACCCAGAACTTGAGGGAGAAGCTCTAATGGATCGATTTATCGAAGTGATTGGTGGAGGTATTGAGCAAGGCTTTGATGAAGCAAAAGGCCTATTAGGAGATTTAAAAGTATTAGAGGGCGATATTGAAAGTAATATCGAAAAAACTTTTTCACTGGTTCAATCAGGTCTACAAGATTTTAGAGACCAGTACTTAGGTAAAACAGAAACAGCAACCCTAGATAATGATGTGGCCCCAACAATAGAGTCCTAATCCGTTAATCTCAACCGGTAAACCTGCTGTCACCGGGTTAACCGTTTACCCTTAATTTAGACAATAAAAAAGGGCGTTAAACGCCCTTTTTGTGAATCAACCGTTAATAAGCGTAAGCGAATTATTCAATCTCTTCTAATCGAACCTTAGTCAAACCAGATTCATTTGCATAGTTCGTCAACTCTGCCGTCGAGGTTGCCCCCATTTTGGTCATTAAGTTTTCGCGGTGCTTAGAGACAGTACGGTCACTAATCTCTAACTGTTCAGCAATCTCTTTTGTTTTAAAGCCTTCTGCAACCAACTTAACAACTTGCTTCTCACGAACAGATAGGCGCTTATTCGTTAAACCTTCCGCTTCGTCCAAAATTGGCTGAATTTCAGAGTGAATAAATAACTCACCCGCCATAACCTTATGCAGCCCTTGAATCAGCTCTTTAGGAGAGATGGATTTCATCGCGATACCGCTCACCCCTAACTCAAGCACTTCATTCCAAACATTGGTTGTTTCAGCAGCGGTTAAGACGACAATTTTAGTCTCAGCATAACGCTTTTTAATATGACTAATGGCATTTAAACCACTTAATTTAGGCATTGATAAATCAAGTAAAACAACCATCGGTGACTTTGATCTTACAAGCTCTAAACACTCCAGTCCATCCTCGGCTTCCCCTACAACTTCAAATCCCTCTTCAGCTTGAACAATGGATTTAAAGCCAGCTCGAACTAAAGCATGGTCTTCCGCTAGTAAAATACTAATTTTTTCAGACATCAATGCGCCCCAATAGTTTAATGTTTGTGTAAGGTGACTACCCAAAGCCGATTAAGCGATCGAAAAAAAGTAATAGTCATCAATTTTATTGATAACCATTATGACGAATCCCTGCCTACTTCTCAAGTCTTTTAAAGGCTAAATTTAAGTTATTCAACAATATCTTCAGCCGTGCCTGCTTCTCATCAGGGTTTATCACCTCTTTGATGCACTGCTCAATCTTTCTAAATAGATCAACCGTATGATTTAATTGAAATAACATACAATTCCCTTTCAAGTAGTGCGCTTTTGATTTTAACGCAAGCCAATCGCATGCATCAATATGCTCAGCTAATTGAGCCATCCCCTCTGTCATCTCCTTCATAAAAGGCGAAAGCAGTGCTTCAAATTCTGCAGGAATCATGGACAAAGTATCCCAAGAATCTGCTTTATCTGCCTCGCGCCGTTTGGCCTCTTTCGGAGAAGGAACAAGCGTACCGGAATTTTGGGAAGGGCTTAAAACAAGGGGGGGACCTCCCTTATCCTCCAACGAATCGCCTGTTGAATGCGCATTTAAAAGCGTCACAATTTTATCATTCGACACCGGCTTCACAAACCATTGACTAAACCCTATTGAGCTCAGCGACTCTCCCTTAGGGATGAACCCAAACTCATCCCCTCCAGCGGTCACAGCATAAACCCCTTTTA
>JAADDM010000186.1 GCA_013153955.1 Gammaproteobacteria bacterium
GGCAAAAACTGCGCCTGAAAAGCGCAGATGTGTTGTAAAATGAAAGTGGGTTTTGCGGGCAATGAAGCGGGCAGGTGGCAATGAAGCAGGTCAAACCCAGGCTTTTCAAACCGAGGTGCGTTGCGTGGCAAGGTGCGTGTTATCACCCTAACCCTGCGTTGAGCGGACTTGCTCGCCTCGCTGCGCTCGGCTACGCAAGCCGCTCACGCTGCTGTTAGGGTGTATGTGGGAGAAGTCAATGCGATTGTGGCATAAGCATGACGTTCGCCAAAACGCTCAACGATTAATACATTTTCTTCTTAGCGAGCACTCTGGCACAGGCTGGTCTATTGACTGGAAAAATGTGGCTGCTTGGGGAGAGCTGGCGTATTCTGCTCAGCCAGTTTTATCGCGTGGAATTGTATTAAGAGTTTTAACCCGAATGGTGGAAGAAAAGGTAGATAGTGTAGAGGCTTTTGAACGAATCTACGAAGATATTCAGCAAAGTAAAGCGAGTATACCTAATGAACGATGGAGGTATCTTCTCCCATTAGAGATTAGAGTTCCAAAAAGCGATTTGCCGGTACGCTTTCGCATTTTTGAGCATGATTTTTACCTTATAGCGGCTTCATCTTTTAAAAGATACTTAAAGCCCCAGAATTTACGCGCTCTGCCTTTGGTGCTTTCACGGCGCTGTTCATTTCAAAAAGAAATAAGTCGATATACTTTTTTCACGGCTTTGGTAGATGCCCCAGATTGGAGGGCAGGTTGGCAGAGGGTAGCACCTGCATTTGATGCTTTCAGAGGAATGCTTAATTTGAGTCTTAGTTTTTATCAACTGCGTCTCACATTTAACACCCCAAGGCCCTGGGGTATCAGACACCCTTGTTGGGGAATGATGATTAGCAGGCATACAGAAGAGCCGTTTTTCTTCATCGGAGAACGAGGAGAGAGCTCCAAAATTATTGAACTATCGGAGGAAGTAGTAAAGGCTCTAAAGAGGAATTTATATTTACTCAAAAACCGCCCTCCGAAGGGAAGTACGCTTGAACTTATTGCTGACAGTCTTCGGTTGTATTCGCAGGCAATGGACACATCGCTGCCTCATTGGCGCCTTTTGGGATTTTGGCAATTGGCAGAGTCTATTACTGTGGCAGAGGACGTTGGAGGAGATACGGCAAAGGTGGCTCACCGCTTGTCTTGGCTTGGTTCTAAAATTGGCTTAGAGGCAAGCGGTTATAGGTATACGTTGCTCGCATTGGGTCAAAAGAGAAATCAGATCGTACATCGAGGTATTGGAGATGTAGACGAAGAAGATATCAATATCCTAAAGCTCGCTTGTGAAGCTGGCATTCATTGGCTTTTTTCGGTTGTTAAGGATTTGCCAACCGTTCAGCACATAAGGCAATTTTATAGATTCAAGGACATGGGCAAAAAGCAACGTGAAGTAATAGGAGAAACTCTAAGATTTATCAACTCCCCTACGCCCTAACCCCGCGTGCAGCGGACACGGCTTCGCCGTGCGCCAACCGTGGTGGCTTCAAGCCAAAAAACTTTCGCCAGCGAAGTTGCTGGACAAACACGCCGCGCCGCTGACGCCATTGTTAGGGTTCGTTTGCAGGAAAAAGAGTGGCGGCGTGTTTTGAATTGTTGAGAGCGGGCAAGGGGAGGTGTGTAGGCGCAGGTGTTTTTGGAAGTGGGAAGGCGCGTGTGAGCACCGCGCAGGCTGGTGAGTGAAAGCGAGCGTTGAACCGCAAGCCGCGCACAAAACACAGGCAGGCTGGCACATTCCAAGATGAGCGCGAAATGAAGGCTCTACCGGCAAAGCGTCCGTGGCGTGGCAAGTTGTGTTTTCGACGACGTGTTTTTGCAAACGCTGGTGTGAGCGTATGGGCGAGGCGTGGGTGAAACTTTGTCCGGTTGAGTGCGAGGCGCAGGCGGTTTGGCGTGGTTGAGGACAGCCGAAGTTGGTTTGCGGTGGTTGTGAAGTGAGCAAACTGAAGTCAGTCTTTACGGCGAAAACTACGCCTGAAAAGCGCAGATGTGTTGTAAAATGAAAGTGGGTTTTGCGGGCAACGAAGCAAGCACGCGACAATGAGGCGGGTCAAACCCAGGCTTTTCAAACTGAGGTGCGTTGCGTGGCAAGGTGCGGGCTTTCACCCTAACCCTGCGTTGAGCGGACTTGCTCGCCTCGCTGCGCTTGGCTACGCAAGCCGCTCACGCTCTTGTTGGGGTTAGTTTGTGGAAGGGAAATCTGGATTTGTAAGCACTCGATTTTGTGCTAACTGCAGGCACAAACCTTTTGAAATCTCGTATTTCTCTTATTCTGTGCCCCTCCAGAAAGCAAGCGGTGTGGGAGGGAGAAACATGATTCTTGGAGTGTAGTGATGAAGTTTTGTCCTTATTGTGGCGCGAAGTTGTCTTCTCATAGTCGTTTTTGTGTTGAATGCGGTATTAATCTTGCTATCACAAGTGAAGAATTTCCTTTTGATGAACGCGTTACGGGGAGCAATGTAACAGTTGGTGATGTTGGGATTTTGAGAGGCAATATAAACGCTTCCACTCATATTGATTCTTGGACTAACATCACTGGCGATGTTAATATCCATATGGGGGTACAGGAACCATCTGCACAAGAAATTTTCGAAAAAGCCTTGACAGCATTACGTCTCAAAAACTATTCTTTGGCTGTACAACTTTTTAGACAATATACAGCTAAAAATCTTATTGATGCAGATGGCTATTATTACCTTGCATTAGCTACTTTACAAGGCAATCGTCCTAAACTGGCTCGATTGAGCACAATTCGTACTATTGAAGGTTATTTGCAGAGTGCGACGGCTATAAATAAATCGTGCTCTCATGCATTTTTGCTTTGGGCCATTGTTAAGCAGGATTATTTTATAGCCAACGGCATAGCAGTTACACCACCTCCTATTTCGGAGTTGATTTCTCGTGGGCGTGTTATTGAGGTGAAGCACGCACGAGAAATCATCATGCATGTTCATGCCCCCAGAAACGAAATTTGGGAATGGCTTCGCGCGAATTTGTGAGGAGGTTTATTGAAAGTAAAAAAATAACAATTATTATTTGTTTGGGACTTGTTATATTAATGTTATGTTAAACAATAAAAAGGAGTATAAAATGACTTCAGAACAAAGATCTACCGCTTTAAAAAAATATTTTCTCCCTACTCCCCCAAAACCAAAACACGCTGCTCAGATATTTTGGATGATTGTAGGAGGACTGCTTCTTTTGGGTAGTTTTGCAAGTGGATTGATGACGGTTGTAGAAGATGTAGATGGAGGTGTTTTATGTTGTAGCGGAATAGCATTTTTTGTGGGTGGGGGAATATTTCTGACAAATCTCATCTCTTTTTATACTACTGAATCAAAGTATAGAGCTGAGTATCGTAAGGCGGAACCTAAGCCGTCAGATGAGCAAGTCGATAGTTGGTTTGCTCAAGATAAACAATACATTATTAAAGATGCCATAAGGAAATTAGACCTTGAAGAAGAACAAATTGTAAATATAGATGCTCCTTTAGTTGTTGTGGGGCCTCAAAGCTTGGCAAAATTTAAAATTGGTAAAGACGGGATAATTCGGTTTTCGGCTTATGAGATTGTTGTAATTTATCTTACAAATTATCATTTAGGAGCATATAGCTGCGAATGGGACTTTGTGCGGAGTCGTGTTATAAATGAGCAGACACAAGAATATCATTATACAGATGTGGTTTCTGTGGCTACCCTAACTTCTAACTCTAATTTCAGTTTAGTAACACCTGACGGCAAAGAACATCCCATTAAAAGGCATCAGCAATTTTCTCTTTCTGTGGCTAGTGGTGAGAGTATCAAGATAACAGTCAATTTTCCAGAGGTGGAAAAGATATTTAAAGAGGGTAAGCTGCAACCTACGGGTGCTGACAGGGCCATCCAAGTTCTTCGGAGTATGTTGAGAGAGAAGAAGGGTGGAAGTCGAATGTGATTATGTATGGAATCTAACCATATTAGACATGGGTGGAGCCTCAGTAGATTAAATAACTTACCAACTCCGCAAGTGGCAAAATGCGGGTTTTTACCCTAACCCTGCGTTGAGCGAACTTGCTCGCCTCGCTGCGCTCGGCATCGCAAGCCGCTCACGCTGCCGTTGGGCTGACAAGATTTTTAGTTTGGAGTGTTGAGTGTAGTGTAAAATAGAGTAAATCAAAGATAGGATAAATTAAAGCATTTCAAACCATTTCAAACATTTAAGGAGGATTTTTTATATGATTAGAGAAAAGTGGCACGATCGAATTATTAGTGAACTTGCGGCTCATTTAGTTTCATTGGAGCCTTGGGTGACCATCCATATACACAAGGGCAACGCGAGAGGATCTGATATTGTAGTAGAGGTTACAAAAGGACTTAATAAAGGGCGGAAAATCAATATAGAAGTTCAGCAATTTGATTCGGGGCAGCCTTGGCGTCAACAGACAATACCTTCGTGGGAAAATCGGCATGATTTTTTAACCATTGTGGTGTTTCCGATGCCGGCTTTAGAAAGAGTTCGCTCACGAATTCCAAAAGTTGAAGCATATCAGTTCTTTGCAAGAGACGATGTGTTTCTTTTCTCTGATTCTCAAATTTCAGAGATCCTTGCGTTAATAATGATATATATTTTGAGATAAAGATAAGAGAGTGAGCTTTCAGACGTGTAGATCTTCCCCTCTCAGGGGGCAGAGAGAGGAAGGTCTAGCCTCTTATTCTCTCCTTATGGTTTCTTTGTTTCATGAAGAGAGGAAAGATTTCTCTTGAGAGCATCAACGCTGCCAAGAAACGTTCTTAGCCCAACCCTGCGTTGAGCGGACTTGCTCGCCTCGCTACGCTCGCTTGACTCGCAAGCCGCTGACGCTATCGTTGGGCAGCAAGCAAGAATGCGCGCAGGCCAGGAGCAGTCGAATGAGGCTGAAACTCCAAATGTTTTGTTTATTTCTTTTTCTCCTATCTACGACCGCCTGTGTTGGAGGTGGCCCTGGAGCCCCCACGTCTACCTCCTCTACCCTAGCGACGCTGACCACCTCGCCGCCTACATCTTTAGCCTCTCCGGGGCCTGCGTTGACGCCCACCCTCGCGCTTGCTGTGACAGCGATCCCCACTGTGGCTGTCTCAGAGACCGCCACTCCCAGTCCTTCCCCGACGCCAGATTTGTGTTCTCCCGCTTTGTGGGAAAAGACAGAGATTTACGTCCTTTCATGGGATTTATTTGATACCTTGCGTCCTGGAGGGCCGCGCACTTTTGACCGTATTCTGGTGGAGAGGAATCCGGCCTGGGCCGAATTTCGGCAGGAAGTTGAAGGAGCGGGTCTCTGGACGGCGGGGCAAATCTTTTCCTCTTTTGCGTGGGGATACGAATTGGGCACGGGGATCAATCCGGCGGTGATTCTGGTCACATATGGAGTGGCCTACGATTGGGCTTTGCCTCCAGATGGTGACTTGGCCTCTCGGGTGGATGCCATACGCGAGGACCTATATCAGGCTCATTTAGAGTGGTTTCTAGGCCGCGTGGACCGTACTCGCTATCCCGGGATCACCAATGGTCCCACTTATGCTTTGTATCGTTTCTTCCAGGGCGACTTGCATAAACTGGAGGTATGGTGCCGCACTTTTGTGGAGGTGTATGGTATATGGCCTGTAGAAACCTCTTAGTGTAAGGGCCAATTTGAAGGAGCACTACAAAGCAATGATGGCCTCAAAGCAGCTGTTGAATTTATTGAGAGTGAGCCCCCCGGGAATTGGTACTTTCGCCTAATTCTCACGGCTCTCTTGGCTGTTGGAGAACAACATCAGCAAGCCAAGGCAAGAAACTTAAAGATTTATGGGTTTACATAAGACGTGTTCGTAATAACCTTTTCCATGGAGAAAAGCCGCGTATGGTGATGGGAGGGATTAATCATAGAAACAACCGCGATAGCGATTTATTACGAAGTGGGCTTGTAGTTCTTGATGTGCTTGGCCCCTTTGACGGTCGAATCCAGATCTTTGTTGAAAATGCTAGCACCACTCCTTGATATTGAGTGTTTGGTCAACTGGTTGCCCAACCCTGCGTTGAGCGGACTTGTTGGGTAATAGTGGAAAGATTGCGTAGAGTAGGAAGAGAGAGGCTCTTATCATGTCAATCTCAAAAATTAGGGTCCTTTGCTTGCAAGCGAGTTTGCTGATTATAGTGGTAATTGTCTTGACTGGTTGTCAAGGCACATCGTTCGCACCTACAGTTACACCAGTAGCGACGGCCACCCTTACTGAAACTGTAACACCTTCACCCTCGTCTACACCTACTTTTACCTCTACTCCCACTGCCACACCAACGCCCACAGTTACGCCTACTCCCACTCTTCCGGCTATTGGCCCCAATAACTGGCAAGACATCAACGTCTCTCAATTGGTAGGATACGGCCCTTTTCGCAAGGTGAGTTGGAGTAGGGATGGAAATACTGTGGTGATTTCCTTTTTACATAGTTTTCTCGTTCTGGATGCCAAGACTTGGAAACCTTTGCTTCAGATCAAGGGTTTATATCAATTGACAAACGCTATCCTAAATGAGGATGGTACCGTTGTATTGGTAGGAAAGCGAGGTTTTTCTATTGATGATACAGGTGTGCTTTATCTCTGGCAACGAGGCTCCACGGAGGATGTTTTTCCTGAGGAGCCTGAAGAGATTTTGTTAGAGGATTTAGTTCATTTGCAACGCTTGATACCTTTTGCTGATGGTACAGGCTTTTACGCTGGAGGATGGATGGCTTTGCAGGCATATTCTTTTGATCTGCAAAGGTTACCCAATAAGGATTTAGGTATCAATGGCCGTGATCCGGTGGAGATATCACCAAAGGGAAAGTATTTTCTAAAAACTTCCCCTTATGGAAATAGCATCGAAATTTACGATGGGCAAACGGGTGAAGAATTGAGCTATAGAGGCACAACTTCTGAAGTATATGGTGTTGATTTCCTTTCTGACGAAAATCTCGTAAGTTATACGGAGAAAAATCATCATATTGAGGTTTTAATTTGGAACGTGCCTCAATTATTTATCACCGACCGTTGGTATCTTAAGGGATGCCGGAAAGAGGAGATATGGAGCCGCTTTGATATAGTTCCCCTTGACTCGGTACACTTTTTGGCGGCGTGCGAGAATGGCTTTTATGTGGTTAACAGCAAAACACATGAGGAACGACTTTTGGAAAACCCAGATTTTGGAGGGCGATTTAGCTCGGGGTATGTCTTTAGTGGAAGAAACGACGATGCTTCGCACCTTATTGTGGGATGGATCTATAATAACACTACGAACTTACAAGTATGGGACAAAACGTTCACAGCGCCTCTTTATTGGTGGCAGTGGGAAGGAATCCCGTGGTGTATTCAATTCTCCAATACGGAGTTTTACTCTTACCTTCGAGGTAATCCAGAATTTCGTCGGTTTCTTATTCATCTGCCACCTGAAATTTCGCAAGGGCGAATTCCGTGGAATATTGAATGGGATAATTATTGGTGGTGGGATCGGAATGTTAGTTGGGATCGCCATTGGTTAATCACAACTCTGTACCCCAAAGGAAGTGGAAGGACTCTAGTGTCACTTGTGGATTTAAAGGCACCAGCCAATAAAAATCCGAAGATGAGTTTTACAAGCAAAAGACATAGCGATCCTTATAATGGTATGTACTCTTTTGCTTTCTCACCTAATAATGAATATCTTGCTGCAGGCATGGGGAAACATTTGATAGTGTGGAACTTGAGCGACCTTCCTTATATCAATAATCAGGATCAGGCTGTAGACTTTGCTATGGTAGACCTTGGCCTAGAGCAAATTTTAAACAAGGTGGACAGTTTGGATTCTGTGCGTGGTGTAGCGTACAGCCCTCAACAGGGTGCTAATTTTCTTGTAGCAGCTGACAATGTGTATTGGGGAGGGCTGTTTTTTGCGGCCCCGCTTGATAATCAATGGTTGGGGAAAGTGTCAACTCCTTTTTCAAGCATTACATATTCTTTGTTTTCTGCTAATGGACAGTATCTTTTTACTAGTACTTGCCAAGATGGTGTCATAGCAGTTTGGAGTATCACTCCAAAAGTGGAATGGTGGCCAGCGTATTTTGATATGCGTTCAAAGGAAGTACCAACTGTTCCCGCAGCAACATGTCAGACGCCTTTGACCTTTGTAGGAACAGATTTACAAGTTGAAGGCGAGCATGAGACTGAGGATGGCATTGTAGTACTGTTTACCAATGGGACAATAGGCGCTTCGCTTCAGGTCTTAAAGCAGGGGCAATATCAAATATCCTTTATAGGACGCGGTTCTATTTCCCGTGGAGAGTTCCCACATCTATCGTTAAAGGTAAATGAAAAAGTCGTTCACGAGTGGAATCTTACGGAAACTTGGCAAGAGTATCAAGTGTCACTTCCTCTGAGCCAAGGTTTGGTGATGGTTGATATAGTTTTTTCGAACGATGATTGGAATCCGCCTGCAGAGGATCGCAACGTGTGGATAAAGTCGTTGAAGGTTAATTGTGTACCCTAACAACGTTTCTTGTGTTGATGTGGGTAAGCGTCTAATCCTACGTTGAGCGGACTTGCTCGCCTCGCTG
>JAADDM010000014.1 GCA_013153955.1 Gammaproteobacteria bacterium
TTCTCATCATCAATGCGTACAAAGCCACAGTGCATCCACGTGTTAACGTAGTGATCGCCTGTTGCACACTCTGACTGTGCAATTTCATTTTCATGGTGTGGAAAAGAGAGATCCATGCCGCCGCCGTGAATATCGAAGTGATTACCAAGGCATTTAGTCGACATCGCAGAGCACTCAATATGCCAGCCAGGACGTCCTTCTCCCCAGTTAGAGTCCCAAGCAGGCTCATCTTCTTTTGAAGCTTTCCATAAAACAAAGTCCATTGGATCTTGCTTCATTTCATTAACTTCAACACGCGCACCCGCTTCTAAATCCTCAATATTTTTACCCGAAAGACGGCCATAAGTTTCAAAGGATTTTACTTTAAAATAGACATCGCCATTGCTCGCTGGATACGCAAACCCTTTATCAATTAAGGTTTGAATCATCTGCTTTATTTCACCCATATGCTCAGTGGCTTTAGGCTCCATGTCCGGACGCAAGACATTCATCGCTTTCTCATCGGCGTGCATCTCATCAATCATACGCTCTGTTAGCGTCTGAATGGATTCACCATTTTCCAAGGCTCTCTTAATGATTTTGTCATCAATATCGGTGATATTTCGCACATAATTAACCTCATAGCCAAGGGTACGTAGGTGGCGAACAATCGTATCAAATACCACCATCACGCGTGCATGACCAATATGGCACAGGTCGTAGACGGTAATGCCACAGACATACATGCCGACTTTATCGGCTTCAATCGGCGTGAAAAGTGATTTTTGACGGGTTTCGGTATTAAATATTTGTAGGCTCATTATGTGTCCTGTTCTTATGAATATGGGGCGTTCACCGAGTTTATAGAAACAAGCGTATACCTGACCTATATCTTGGTGATAGAATGCGCTTATTGTAACTTAATTATTCTTAGATTTCGGGAGTGAATCACATGACGAGACGTTTGTTTTTGGGCCTTAAAACCGCTGCTTTTACTTTATTAATGAGCTCTGCGGTTTTTGCGCAATCTTCAACAGCCCCAACAGCTGAATCAACCGCACCCACTACTGTGCACCCACAAGTGATGTTTGAAACCACACAAGGTAATTTTGTGCTGGAGCTTTATCCTGATAAAGCTCCTAAAACCGTTGATAACTTTCTAACATACGTCAACGAAAAGTTTTACGATGACACTATTTTTCACCGTGTCATTCCTAACTTTATGGTGCAAGGAGGTGGTTTTACGGAAGATATGAAGAAGAAGCCCACACACGCCCCTATTCAAAATGAAGCGGACAACGGCTTACGCAACCGTATTGGCACAGTTGCCATGGCACGTACCAATGACCCTCACTCTGCAACGGCACAGTTTTTTGTAAACGTTTCTCAAAACAGCATGCTGGACTTCCGTGAAAAACATGGTCGTGGCTGGGGCTATACCGTGTTTGGTAAAGTCATCAAAGGTATGAAGACCATCAACAAAATTCGTTCGACAAAAACGGGATTTAAAAATGGCTATAAAGATGTTCCGATGGACACCGTTATGATTATCAAAGCACGCCAAATTAAATAATCACACAACACTTTTAAACAACCTCTTAAGGTCATGCGAAACTTGCCATGATTTTAAAGAGGTTTTTTTATGATTTAACTAAAGGAAAGACAATGTCAAAAGTAAAAATTGAAACCAGCATGGGAAATATCGTCATTGAGTTAGATGAAGTCAATGCACCTGTCGGCACAGAGAACTTTACACACTATGTGATGGATGGTTTCTTTAACGGGACTATTTTCCACCGCATCATTCCTAACTTCATGGTTCAAGGCGGCGGCATGCTTCCTGGCATGGCAGAAAAAGAGTCTGGCACTGCGATTGAGAACGAAGCGGATAACGGCCTTAAAAATGACCGTGGTACCTTAGCCTATGCGCGTACAGGTGATCCACACTCAGCAACAACACAGTTTTTCATCAACCTAAAAGATAACGACTTCTTAAACCACACAGGTAAAAACCCACAAGGTTGGGGCTATGCTGTTTTTGGTAAGGTTGTTGAGGGGATGGATATTGTGGATGAGATGGCTAAAGTGGAAACCACTAACCGCATGGGCCACTCTGATGTGCCATTTGAAGACATTACCATCACGAAAACGGTTCTGCTGGAAGATTAAACCTTAATCAAAGCCAGCCATAACTAAAGACCGCAGCCTTTACAAATGAGGCTGCGGTTTTTTTATGCCCATTGCGCGAGCTAGCTCTCTTAAATACCTCGCCTCTCCCCTGATAAGCAACCCAGAGTGGCTCCATTTTAATTTACATACAAACAGTACCGTCAGTGCTAAAATTCCTCTACTATAGCTATGATAGTCTTATAGCAATACACAGCTTCGCATATTACCATCACACGCTCATCGTTCAATATAGCCAGTAGACACCCAATATGACATCCAACCCGACCGTTCAATCGTCCAGCCTAGAAACCATTAAAAATCGTGAAGCAGCCATTACGCAGCCCCCCGCTCAAGCATCCGTCCAAACAGCTGCCTATACCTTGGTGATTGCCGATATTCACCTTCAGCCTGAAGCGGACCACCCTATTAATCTGGCTTTCAAGCAATTTCTAGTAGAACAAGCGCCTAAAGCTGAGGCGCTTTATATACTCGGAGATCTCTTTGAGATGTGGGTAGGAGATGACATTGGGGCATTGCAATACAGTGCAGCCATTCAACAACTTAACGCCCTCACTGATTCAGGTACGCCTGTCTATATTCAGTTTGGTAATCGTGATTTTTTAATGCGAAAAAAATTCTGGCAAGCTACCGGCGCAACCTATTTAAAAGAACCCTACCCTGTCACCCTCTATGGCACACCTTATTTAATGCTACATGGCGACGCTTTATGCACCGATGATAAAGCCTACCAAAGACTTCGACGTGTTTTCAGAAGCAAGCTGTTCGCTTTTATCTTTTTAGGGCTTTGTCATAGACGTCGCCTAGCCATTGGCAATAAGATGCGCCAAAGTTCCCAAAAACATAGCCAAAATAAATCCTCTGAAATTATGGATGTGAATGCGTCGGCTGTTTTGAAAGACTTTTCACGCTTTCCAGAAGTACAGCATATGATTCATGGGCACACACACCGCCCTGCACATCACATTATTCAACAGAGTGATTCAAATAATATCCACACCAAACCCGTTTTAAATCGTTGGGTGCTAGGTGACTGGCGACCCGACGCACAAATCATTAAAATTTCGCACACAGGAATAGAATTACTCACCTACCCTGAACACTCTAAGTGAAAAAATATTTCCCCTAGTGATAAAACCCAGACATAAAAAAACCACTGATTAAAGTGGTTCTTTTTCTGAACTACATAAATACTTATTCGCTACATGTGCCTTTTTTGGCCAAATCAAGCTTGGATACAGCAGCCTTTCCTTCTTTCTCTTCTACTAACTCAACTCCAGCCCCTCCCACGAAAACACCAAGTTTAATAAACTGTTCAATAAAATAGTTTTTACCTGCCTCTACCTTTAGCATTAGGTCGTTTGGCGAAAATTCAGATTCAGTAGAAATTTTATGCTCTTTTCCTCCTTCTACTTCTTCATAAAAGAATACATCAGCAGCTGACTCACCAATACATTTTCCATCGATCCAGATATCCTTTTTTAAAGCTTTTCCTACAAATGAATCTCTATAAATATAAAGTCCTGCACTGCCATCTGAAGGTGGACTAAACTGCTTTGCATCGTTAGACTTTTCAAGGCTTTCCATTGGAACAGAAGCACAACCAACTAGAGATAAGGCTAAAACGGTTGTGAGAGATATGATTTTAAACATTGAGATTCCTCGCTATTAAGCAATGACTATTTTATAAAGATAATTTTCGATTTAATTCTAACACTCAAACATAAGCAGAATCACTTAAAAAACAACCCTAACGATCAAACGTTAAAAACTTGAATGTCAGCATGCCTGATTCATCAACGGTAAAGCGAACTTTCTCTTTGACTCGACCCACTTCTTGCGTGCCAGAGCAGGTCCAACCAATCGCCCAATCGTAGCTGTAGTCGCAGCGATAGAGATTATCTTTTAAGAATACCACTTCATCTACCCGAATGCCGCCACTATAATTGGCCGCCAAACTGATATGCGATAAGTCTTGTACAAAGTCTGAGCTAAGCCCTTCAATACGCTCATTTAGGGCTTGCTTAAGTGGCACTGCTAATGCCTTACCTTGTTGTATCGACTGATCTTTAAGCGTTTCTATGATGAAATTCAAACTACACACCTCTATTTAAACGGGAAAATTAGGTAAAAAAAAACCTAAAAACAGCTAAACAATTTCTTTAAATAATGCGGTTAAATCACACCATCCATCTAAATCATTCAGCTATTTTTAAGCTTTTAAGCAAACAACCAGACCTTTAACGCCTTGCGGGGCAGGGTTGTTTGCAGCGTTCACTTTTATACGCGCGACATTGCGTAAAACTAAAACTCTTTTGAGGTTAATATGCCGCTTTCACCCTCTGACTTGGCAATGACAACCGCGCCAACAGAATCACTGAAGATATTCACGGCGGTACGCATCATATCAAGTAGTCTATCAACAACAAGTAGCAAGCCTATTGCTTCGGCGGGTAAGCCTACCGCAACCAAGATAATACTGATGGCGACTAAACTGGCTGAGGGAATCCCTGCAACCCCAATCGACGTGGTGAGTGCTACGACCACAATCAGTAGCTGGGTAGAGAAATCTAACTCGACACCAAAAAGCTGAGCAATAAAGATGGCTGCAACACACTCATACAAGGCCGTACCATCCATATTCACGGTTGCCCCTAGGGGTAGTACAAAACTGGTTACACGATTGGACACGCCTGCTCTGTGCTCTAATGAGTTCATTGAAACAGGCAACGTTGAAGAGGACGAGCTGGTTGAGAAAGCCGTTAACAGCGCTGGTGCCATCGCTTGATAGTGCAACCAAGGGTTTTTAACGCCCCCTACAAATCTCAAAATTAATGGCATGACGACAAGGAAGTGAACACCTAGTGCGGCCACAACGGTCATAAAGAACAGCGCTAAATTACCAAATTGATCGAAGCCTGTTTTGGCAACCGACGCAGCGACCAGTCCAAAGACCCCTATTGGTGCGAACTTCATAATCAAGCCTGTCATGAGCATCATCACATCAAATACGCCCTGCCAGAAGTTATTCATAGTCTCTTTAGCAGCGCCTTTAATTTGGGTCAAGAAGTAACCAAATAGTAGGCTGAAGAAGATAAGGCCTAACATCTGCCCTTCTGCCGCAGCTTCTACCACATTGGTCGGAATCATGCGCAAGAACACATCAACCACATCCCCAGCAGATTTTCCTTCCACCGCCATAGTCACTTTTTCATTGGCTTCAAGTACCGGAGCGGCATTGTCTGAGACACCAGGTTGAATCACATTCACCAAAACGAGACCAATCATAATGGCGATAAAGCTAGTCGAGACATAGTATGCAAGCGTCTTCATCCCCATTCGACCAAAACCACCATTTTCACCGACATTGGCGATTCCGGTAATAATGGCGGACATGACTAAAGGCACTACAATCATTTTAAGCGCGTTTAAGAAGAGCGTGCCAATAAAGGTATAAATAGCTAACCAGTGAATCCCCCCAATCGTGCCTTCTACGCCTGTATAAGCTCCCATACCCGCTGCTAGAACCAGCGCAATAAGTATCTGCCAATGTAATGCCAACTTCATAATATGTCCTTGTCTCTATTATTTTAATATTCGCTTAGTAAACCATAAAAAGGCGGACTAAATAAAAAAAGCGCTTAAAACAGAGGCTTTAAGCGCTTTTATCAAACGAGTTTTAAAGGTTTGCCAATCGCAAACTACTCATTTTAAGATATTTTGGTTTAACCGTTATAGGTCTGCACACTGGTGCCAAGCCATGAATGAACCAAGGTTGTGAACATCCGTAAAACTTTGCGACAGTAAGATCTGCATGGCCATGTGAGAACGCTGACCTGAACGACAGAAAACAATGACCGGTCGAGACTGGTCTAACATGCTTGCACCGACACGGTCGATATCTTGTAACGGGATATTAATCGCTCCGGGTAACTTACTTGAAGCAAATTCTTCAGGGGTCCGGACATCCACCAACTGTGCATTTGAACTCTTAATTAAACGCTTTGCATCTTCACATGGTATAAACATTATTTATATTAACTCCCAAAATTTTTCATACTTTTATTTGGTGCGTAATATACCTTAATTTTGGCAAAATGCCAAATCCTATTGAAACTTAGTCTTTTAGACTTCAATAAAGGCGACTTAGTAACGTTCAAAACACCTATAAATACTAGCTAACCTCAACCCGTTTTTCAAACGTTATAACAACCAATATTGGTAGATCCAAATAACAGAAATGGCGTAAATGGCAGCCAAAACATCATCCAACATAATGCCAAACCCACCCTCAATATGTTCATCAATCCATTTAATGGGCCAAGGTTTCCAAATATCAAAGAGACGAAAGGTCAAAAAAGCCAATCCCCAAAATAGCCAGCTCTGCTCAGGCAGTAACAACAGCACTAACCAGATCCCGACAAACTCATCCCACACAATTCCGCCATGATCATGAACATTGAGCAGCTCAGATGAACGGCCGCAGATATAACTACCGACGGCCGTAGCAACAATGAGCACTGCCCAAGCAAGCCATTCGCTCCACAATACAATAGGGATAAAGAGCAACAAGCCTAACAGTGTGCCAAAGGTACCAGGTGCTTTTTTAGCCAATCCTGAACCAAAGCCAAAGCCCAGCATAAGAACAGGCTGTGCAAGCAACTCTTTAAAAGCAGGAATGCGGGGTTTATTATTTAATTGGTTATCTGACATGGTGTCTACCTCATTAATTGCTTAGCTTGATTCACCTGAAGTTTTCAAACCCCAGAAACCAAAACAGCGTTAATGAATAACGCTGTTTTAGGGGGCACTTGCTAAAAAGTGACTATTTAGCTCTTTTAGCACGCTTTTTTGCGGCAATTTTTAGACGCAATGCGTTCAGCTTAATAAAGCCTTCTGCATCTTTATGGTCGTAAGCACCGCCATCATCTTCAAACGTTGCAATGTCTTCATCAAACAAGCTAAATTCAGAGGTACGACCTACAATCACAACATTCCCTTTATACAACTTAAGGCGAACATTACCGGTAACGTTAACTTGAGAGTTATCAATCAATGCTTGCATCATTTCACGCTCTGGAGAGAACCAGAATCCGTTATAGATCATCTCTGCGTACTTAGGCATCAACTCATCTTTAAGGTGAGCTGCGTTACGGTCAAGTGTTAAAGACTCCATTGCACGGTGTGCTTTCAGCATAATAGTACCCGCTGGTGTTTCATAACACCCACGCGCCTTCATACCCACAAAGCGGTTTTCAACGATGTCATCACGACCCACACCATTCTCGCCACCGACTTTGTTTAAATACTCCATAACCGTCGCAGGAGAGAGTTTGTCGCCATTGATGCCAACGATGTCTCCGTCCAAAAACTCAATATCTAAGTAAGTTGCTTCATCAGGTGCATTCTCAGGAGAGACCGTCCATAACCACATATCTTCTTCAGGCTCGTTCTCAGGGAACTCAATAATGCCGCCCTCATAAGAGATGTGAAGTAGGTTTGCATCCATTGAGTAAGGAGATTTTTTACCCTTCTTCTTCTCAACTGCAATATTGTGCTCTTCCGCATAAGCCATTAGCTTCTCACGAGACATTAAGTCCCACTCACGCCAAGGTGCGATGACTTTTACGTCAGGCATTAACGCATAGGCGTTTAATTCAAAACGTACCTGATCGTTCCCTTTACCTGTTGCGCCGTGAGAGATCGCATCCGCGCCTACTTCCTGAGCAATCTCAACCAAACGCTTTGAGATTAATGGACGGGCAATCGACGTACCTAAACGATACTCACCTTCATAAATTGCATTTGCACGCATCATTGGGAAAACAAAGTCTTTTGCAAACTCTTCACGAAGATCTTCAATATAGATCTCTTTAATGCCCATTGCCTTCGCTTTTGCGCGCGCCGGTTCAATCTCTTCACCCTGACCAATGTCAGCCGTAAACGTGACAACTTCGCAGTTGTATTCATCTTGTAACCATTTCGCAATGATTGAAGTATCTAACCCACCAGAATAGGCTAAAACAACCTTTTTAACATCAGACATAAGTCTCTCCTTACAAATTCTATAATTTGCGCGGATTATACCTCAAAAAGTGCTGTAACTACATACTATTAGCACCTTATTGATGCGGATAGGACGCTTATCTTTGTGATTTAATTGATAGCAATCCGTTAATCCTTTAAAATCTCTCACACTCTTTAAATAAACCCGTGACTCATAATAGGTAAAGTACCCGTCTCATGACCAAAATACTCGATTTTATCAAAGTAACCCCTCAATACTTTATTCCAAAACACCTGCTCTCTTCTATGATGCACTGGTTTATGCAGGTTGAAACACCTTGGATTAAAAA
>JAADDM010000200.1 GCA_013153955.1 Gammaproteobacteria bacterium
CCGATTTCATCAGATCAGTATGAGGACTTGCGAGAGTCTTTAAGAAAATTACGATTAAACGATGCTGCCTTGTATTTTGAGCCAGAGAGTTCAGAAGCCTTGGGCTTTGGCTTCCGTTGTGGTTTTCTAGGCATGTTGCACATGGAAATTATTCAAGAGCGTCTTGAGCGTGAATATAACATTGATTTGATTGTGACCGCGCCAACCGTTATCTATGAAGTGATGCTTCGTAATGGCGAGATGATTAAAATTGATAATCCGTCTGAACTACCCGATATGGGACGTGTTGAAGAGATTAGAGAGCCCATTATTCAGGCCAATATTCTTGTACCCAACGAATACGTAGGTTCTGTTATGAAGCTGTGTATTGAGAAGCGTGGTGTTCAAAAAGACATGCAGTATTCAGGGGGCCAAGTCGCCATCACTTATGAGCTGCCTTTGAACGAAGTGGTGTTAGATTTCTTCGATAGATTAAAATCATGTAGTCGTGGCTATGCTTCAATGGATTATGAGTTTAAGCGTTTCCAGTATGATGATCTTGTGCGTATGGATTTCCTAATCAATGGTGAAAAGGTCGATGCATTAGGGGTGATTGTTCATAGAGCCTTTGCGACTCAACGCGGTAAAGTTATTATTGAAAAGTTAAAGGATGTCATTCCTCGTCAGATGTTTGATGTAGCTATTCAGGCAACCATTGGCGCTAAAATTATTGGGCGAGTGAATGTGAAGGCGTTACGCAAGAACGTGACGGCAAAATGTTATGGTGGAGATGTTTCGCGTAAGAAGAAACTGCTACAGAAACAGAAAGATGGTAAAAAACGCATGAAGTCGATAGGAAATATTGAACTTCCGCAAGAAGCCTTCTTAGCGATTTTAGACACAGGAGAGTCTTAATGAGTTTTGAACTGATTTTAGTGATGATTACAGCCATTACTGGTGTAATTACCTATATTGATAGAATTATCTGGCGACCAAAACGTCTTAAAGCCGTTGTTGAGGCTAAAGAACCCCTTTTGGTTGAGTATGCACGCTCACTATTTCCTGTGTTTTTAGTGGTGTTAATTTTAAGATCGTTCATTATTGAACCCTTTAGAATTCCATCAGGGTCTATGTATCCGACGCTGCAAATTGGGGACTTTATCGCCGTTAATAAGTTTGCCTATGGCGTAAAACTGCCTGTACTGCAAACAACGATTATCCCTGTGTCAGATCCCGAACGCGGAGATGTAGTGGTGTTTAAATATCCAAACGATCCTGCGGTAGACTATATTAAACGTGTCGTTGGCTTACCTGGCGATGAAATTACCTATATTGGACGAACTATTTTTATCAACGGCAAAGCAGTCAAGGCAAAGCTGATTGGCAAATATCAAGGGTCAAACTCTGGCGCAGTGATGAATGGCGCAGCGGTTGTGAAAGAGTTCTTTCCGAACGAGACAACACATGAAGTCTTACTCGATATGGATAAAAGTAGCCTAGATATGCAAACCGTTACCGTCCCAGAAGGTCACTACTTTATGATGGGAGATAACCGAGATCATAGTAATGACAGTCGTTTTTGGGGCTTTGTACCTGAAAAAAACCTAAAGGGAAAAGCCTTTGGTATTTGGATGAACTGGGATAATGGCGTAAACTTTAACCGAATAGGTCAAGGGATTCAGTAAGATGGCAGCGCAAAAAAATGAAAAGTTGAGTGTCGAACGCGTTGCTAAGTTGCAGCGACTGTCGAAAACACTCGGCTATCAGTATAATGAGTTATCAACGCTTCAGCACGCACTTACGCATCGTAGCGTTGGCGCTAAAAACAACGAACGGCTAGAGTTTTTGGGCGACAGTCTGGTTAACTTTATGATTGCTGACATTCTGTTTCACCAGTTCTCAAACTTACCCGAGGGCGACATGAGTCGTGTTCGAGCACATCTTGTTAAAGGCGATACGCTGGCAGTCATTGGGCGTGAATATAAGTTAAGTGATTATCTTGTATTAGGGCCTGGCGAGCTAAAAAGCGGTGGCTTTAGACGAGACTCTATTATTGCTGATGCGGTTGAAGCCATTATCGCTTCAGTTTATGAAGATGGTGGGTTGGATGAGTGCCGTGCGTTGGTAAACCGTTTTTATAAAGCACGTTTAGAGGTACTTGATCCTAAAAAAGTGGGTAAAGACCCTAAAACACGTCTTCAGGAGTGGTTGCAGTCACATAATCAACCGCTTCCAGAATATAGCATTATCTCTGTAAATGGCGCCGCACACGCGCAAGAATTTACCGTGTCCTGCTTTGTTGAAAAATTAAATACTAAATTTGAAGCAACTGCTTCTAATCGACGTAAGGCCGAGCAAAAAGCCGCCGAACTTGCGTTAGATTCCCTAGCCAAAGTCTAAGAGAGTACCGATGTCAGATAATAAACCCCTTGATTTAGAAGCCATATTAGCGGGCGGGGAGTCAGTAGACTCTGCACCAACTGACTATCAAACAGGCTTTGCTGCCGTGATTGGTCGTCCAAATGTGGGAAAATCAACCATTATGAATGAGATGCTAGGGCAGAAGCTCAGCATCACCTCGCATAAGCCACAAACCACGCGTCACCGTATTCATGGGATTTACACAACCCCTGAACATCAGATTATCTATGTGGACACTCCCGGTATGCACCTTGGGGGCGAAAAGTCGATTAATGACTATATGAACCGCACCGCAAACAGTGCCTTTGCAGATGTGGATGTGATTCTATTTGTGGTCGAAGCTGGTCGTTGGACGCTAGAAGATGAAGCGGTTGCTAAAAAATTAGAAGGCATTGAAACGCCGGTGGTTGTCTTGATGAACAAGATTGATAACTACAAGAATAAAGAGGACCTTTTCCCTTTCCTACAAACTGTTGGTGAAAAGGTTCAGTTTGATACCTTAATTCCGATGTCCGCTTATAAAAAGAGCGGCTTAGATTTGATTAAGAAGGAAGTTTTAAAATACATCCCTCATCAAGCGATGATTTTCCCAGAAGAGTTTGTGACCGATCGCTCTCAACGTTTTTTAGCGGCAGAGATTATTCGTGAGAAGCTGATGCGTACCCTAGGGGAGGAAGTGCCTTACGGTTCAACAGTGGAAATTGAGCAGTTTAAGTATGATGAAGAGGAAGATCGTTGGTTCATTAATGCCTTAATCTTAGTCGAGCGTAAAGGCCAAAAACAGATTGTGATTGGTAAAAAAGGTGCGTTGATTAAAACCATGGGCATTCAGGCGCGTAAGGACTTAATTGGCCTGTTGGATGCCCGGGTTCACTTAGAATTATGGGTTAAGGTTAAAGCTAACTGGTCGGATGATGCACGTGCATTAGCCAGTTTAGGCTATGACGATAACTACAGCAGCTAAGTTCAGCCGTTACCGTGGAGATTGAACAGACCGCTTTTGTACTGCACTCACGACCCTATCGTGAAACCAGTGTATTGGTGACGTTTCTCTCTCCTGATTATGGCAAGTTTAATGCCGTTGTGAGAGGGGTTCGCGGAGGCAAAAAAACCTCCGCTCAGAAGGCTGCATTGTTGCAGCCTTTTCAACTTTTAACGGTGCAGTGGCGAGAGCGAGCGCATAGACCCTCTGATTTAGTCTCTTTAAAACAGTTTGAATTGGCCGGTTTGCGGTTTCCTCTGAGTGGCGAAAGTAGCCTTTGTGGTCTCTATTTAAATGAACTGCTCTACCGTTTGTTGTTTCCGCAAGTTGCGGTTGAGGCTCTGTTTGAGCATTATCAACAGGCATTGTATCAACTGCTTTCAGCGACTTCTCGAAACGACCAGGCCTGGTCTCTGCGACAATTTGAATATCAACTTTTATCCGAGCTTGGGCAGGGGTTAGTCTGTGATCAGGACTTAGATGGCAACTTAATCGAGACGGACGTTGCGTACTATTTTTATCCTGAAACGGGTGCCATTAAGGCGGCTTTAGATGGCCTAAAAACGGGTATTCCCATTTCGGGCGAGTGCTTACAAAGCCTCACAAATACTGAGTGTTGTGAAGCCTGTTTACCTGCATTAAAAAGACTATTCAGAGCCGTTTTAGCACCTTACTTAGGCAGCAAGCCCATTATGGCGCGTGCTCTGTTTTCGCAAGGCCGTTAAATAGGTTCAATGCATGATACACCCCTATATTAAATACAGATTCTCTTAAATTTTATTCAAAAGGACGACCCATGAATCCTATCTACCTAGGCTTAAATATTGACCACGTTGCTACGCTGAGACAAGCGCGTGGGACAACTTACCCTGATCCTATCAAAGCGGCATTAGATGCTGAGATGGCGGGGGCTGATAGTATTACGCTGCACTTGCGTGAAGACCGTCGTCATATTCAGGATGCGGATGTGGATAGACTCTCTGCGATGCGCCAAACTAAAGTCAACTTAGAAATGGCGGCAACGGAAGAGATGGTTAATATCGCCTGTCGCGTTAAGCCTGAAGATATCTGTTTAGTCCCAGAGAAGCGTGAAGAGCTGACCACCGAGGGCGGCCTTGATGTGAAGGGACAGATGCCTTGGCTCACAGAAGTTTGTGCACGCTTGGCGGATGCAGGCTGCCGCGTCTCGCTGTTTATTGATCCTGATGAGGTGCAAATTGAAGCGGCTAAAGAGGTGGGTGCGCCGGTGATTGAACTGCATACAGGGACTTATGCTGAGCTGACTCATCCCCTAGAGATTCAAGCTGAACTTGAACGTATTCAACATGCAACAGAGTATGCCGTTCGCCTTGGGCTGGTGGTGAATGCAGGGCACGGTTTGCACTATCATAATGTTCAAGCGATTGCCGCCATTAAGCAGATTGAAGAGCTGAATATTGGTCATGCCATTATCGCACAAGCTGTTTTTTCAGGCCTACCAGAAGCGGTACGCGAGATGAAACGCATCATGGTTGAAGCACGTCAGCAAGCTTATTTAAAATAAGCGCTGTCCACGACTAAATCAGGCAAGGATTAAGAGGCTGAATCAGTGTGATTATTGGGATTGGAACAGACATTGTGGATGTTGACCGCATTGCCAAAGTATATCTACGACAGGGGCAAGCCTTTGTGAATAGATTGCTGTCGACTGAGGAGCGGAGTGAACTAGACACTCAGCACTATCCAGAACGGTTTTTGGCAAAACGCTGGGCACTCAAAGAGGCGGTCTCTAAAGCATTAGGCACTGGTATTGCACAAGGGGTCTGCTTTAAAGACATGACCATCGGTCACAAGTCTTCGGGCCAACCCTTTTTACAGTTGGCGGGTAAAACCTTAGAGAAGGCAAAAGAGCTGGGCATCACTGATTGGTCAATCAGTGTCAGCGATGAGAAGCATCATACGGTAGCCTTTGTGATTGCTGAACAGCGTATTAGCCCTTCAACGGCAGGCTAACAAATGCTGACAGGAACTACGCATGTCAGCTGAACTTAGACTCACTTTGATAGATAATGAAGGGTTTCGAATGCATGCAAACCCTTCGACCTTCTTGCTTGATTTTTTAAATACGCAGTACGAATCGATTCAGCATGCACTCATCCGTGACTTAACTTTTATTAGTCAGCTGGCTCACTATAAGTCAGGCTTGAAAATAGAACGGGTTGTCCCGATTGAACCAGGTGTCTTTCAGCTTTATTTTCACTATCAATGGCATATTTTTCAAGGCTGCCTTGATTTGGATGAAATGGGCGAGATAAACGATAAAGTGACTTTTATCGTAACAGAGCAGGGACAGGTTGTTTTTGATTTGAGTCTGTTTGAAGGTGCTTCAACAGCAGACGAACTATAACTTAATAAGTGTCTTTTGTAGCCCGTAAACGGGTATAGAAGACGAACTGAATGAAAGAAGAGAGAGAAAATGAATAAAAGTAATGTCACTAATTTAGTCGCATTGGCAGTATTGTTAATCGGTTGGGGCATGGATAATACACTGGTTATGATGGTGGGCTTGTTTGCCCTTTCTGGTGCGCTAACAAACTGGTTGGCTATTCATATGTTATTCGAGAAAGTACCCAGCCTGGTCGGTTCTGGTGTGATTCCCGCTCAGTTTGAATCGTTTAAAACGGCGATTAAACAGATGATGATGGAGCAGTTTTTTACGCAAGAGAACATTGACCGATTTGTCTCGGGTTCGGATATGAAGTCCAAGTTACACCTTACCCCAGTTATTGAAAAGGTTGATTTGTCACCTTCGTTTGAGAAGTTGGTTGAGGTCATTATGAACTCTTCATTTGGTAGTATGCTGGGTATGTTTGGGGGCGCTGAGGCATTAACACCTTTAAAAGAACCGTTTGTTGAGAGTATGAAGACTTCAATTATTGAGTTAACAGAGTCGGAACATTTTCATGAAATTTTGCAGAGTGAGATAGATCAGCCTGAGGTGATGGCGGATATTAGAGCCAAGGTGGCTGAGATTATTGATGCACGTTTAGAAGAGTTAACCCCGCAACTGGTAAAAGAGATGGTGCAAGAGATGATTAAAGCGCACCTCGGTTGGTTAGTGGTGTGGGGCGGTGTCTTTGGTGGCCTGATTGGACTGCTCTCGTCGCTTGTTGTCTTATAAGGTTTAGGATGACAGGTTGATTCAAATTTGAATGAAGCTTGATGTAAGCCTTACTTAAGCCGTTATATAACGCAAAAGCCCATTTAACCAGGCCTGGTTAAATGGGCTTTTGCGTTTATGGGCATTCACTCATAGAGATAATAGGCTCAATAGAATACTTAGAATACTTAGGATACTTAGGGTGGTTAAGCTGTTTTAAGGGGCTTTAATAAATGCTCTCCACATCGCCTGACGTATTTTTACTCTGCGCTTACCCCAAAACATAACCGACCCGTTATTAACCTCGACCAAACAGCCTAAATAGAAAGCGAATAAAAATAAATATGGCAACGCCCATCCAAGGGTAGACGAACCAGCGAAAGAACTCATAAAAAGAGGTTAGCGGGGCTTCCATATGCTGTAAGCCTTCAACCGTTAAGAGTCCATCTTCGGCATTAGAGAGCACCATCAGGGCAACGATTAGAACGATAGCGCCAATGATTGCGCCACCAAATACAAAAATTCTGCTGAAAATATCCATCTACTTTCCTTGGTTAAAGTGATTGTGTGTCAGTTTAATAATAACGGGCGAGAGCACCAAGAGTGCAATGAGGTTTGGAATCGCCATGAGTGCATTCAATACATCCGCTAGAATCAGCACGGTATTAAAGTAGTCTGAGAGGGCTGCACCGACAAATACGGCCAATACCCAGAATATACGGTAGCCCGTAATGACCTTGGTGCCCGCTAAGTACTCTGCACAGCGTTCGCCATAATAACTCCAGCCGACCAGTGTGGTAAAGGCAAATATGGCTAAGCCAACAGCGACGACCATGCCCCCTATATCTGAACCAAGGCCTGTTGTGAAGGCGAGGGCGGTAAGAGGTGAGCCGGTCTCACCACTCTGCCATACGCCCGTGACCATAATGACCAAAGCGGTCATGGTACAGAGAATGATGGTATCAATAAACGTACCCAGCATGGCGATGTGTCCTTGCTCAACGGGGTTATTGGTTTTAGCCGCGGCATGGGCAATCGGGGCAGTTCCTAATCCTGCTTCGTTTGAGAAGATGCCTCGTGCCACCCCAAATTGCATCGCAAGAATAATACTGGCGCCAGCAAAGCCACCTGCGGCAGCACTGCCTGTGAAGGCGCTTTCAACGATCGTTGTCAGTGCAGCAGGTAGGGCATCAGCATAGACGACTAGGATATAGAGCGAAAATCCAATATAGATAAGCGCCATAATCGGAACAAGTGCCGTGGCGGTTTTAGCGATACGGCTAATGCCCCCAAATAGCACTAGGCCTACCAGTATCATCATAATAACGCCTGTAAGTTGATTGTTAATACCAAAGGCAGACTCCATCGCCCCTGCAACGGCATTGGCTTGCACCATGTTGCCAATGCCAAATGCTGCAATCGTACCGAACAGTGCAAAAGCAAATGCGAGGGGTTTCCACTTTGCGCCCATTCCATTCTTAATGTAGTACATGGGGCCACCAACATGTTTGCCTTCCACATCGACTTCTCTGTATTTAACAGCAAGCACCGCTTCGCCATACTTGGTCGCCATGCCGACCAGTGCTGTCATCCACATCCAAAAAATTGCACCAGGGCCACCAATGAAGAGGGCGGCAGCAACCCCGGCGATATTACCTGTTCCAACGGTTGCGGCCATGGCTGTCATGAGTGCACTAAAGGGGCTTATATCCCCCTGCGCTTTCGAAGAGCGACTTTTCCAGAGCAAGCTAAATGCGTAAAAGAGATTTCTGAGGGGCAAAAAGCGGAGCTTAATTGTCAGGTAAACGCCCGTGCCTAGCAGCAGTATGAGCATAACCGGGCCCCATGCCCAACTACTTGCGGTCGATAAGATTTCGGTTAGGGAGGTCATGATAAGCCTTTTTTAATGGGACAAAATATTGAG
>JAADDM010000114.1 GCA_013153955.1 Gammaproteobacteria bacterium
AAAATTGTCTCTCAGGCAGAGCTCGTTGTCATTGAGCGGTTGGGAAAATTTCATAAAACACTGGGTGCGGGTATTAATTTTATTGTGCCTTTTATTGATCAAAAACGTTCGAGTTTCAGTACCCAAGAGCAGATTATTGATGTGCCTAGACAGTCGGTTATTACTAAAGACAACGTCAGCATTCAGATTGATGCCGTCGTGTTTATTAGAATTAACGATGCCCGCCAAGCGACCTATGAAATACAAGATTTAAAAGGCGCAATTGCCCAGCTTGCACAAACGACGTTACGCGCACAAATCGGCCGTATGGAGCTGGATGAAACCCTGAGCTCGCGCGCCGATTTAAATGCGGTACTGTTGTCCGCCCTAGATTTAGCCAGTAGTACTTGGGGGGCGAAAGTCACTCGTGTAGAAGTGGCAGATATCTCTGTGCCGCCAGCTGTACAAGGGGCGATGGAACTGCAAATGGAAGCAGAACGTCGCCGCCGAGCCACTGAAACAGAGGCAGAAGGCGATAAAAATGCATTGATTTTGCAAGCGGAAGGAGAGCGTCAGCAAGCCTTTAAACAGGCTGAAGCGGTTGAGCGAATGGCTGATGCGCAAAAATATGAGAAAGAGATGTTGGCCATGGGGGAGCAAAAAGCGATGGCACTGATTAACCAAGCGATGTTAGAAAATAAAGATGCTGCGAGCTTCTTGCTTGCAAAAGACCGTATTGCAGCCTTTGCAGGGCTGGCGCGCAGCGATTCTGCCAACAAAGTGATTGTGCCGATAGAGACCTCAGAGATGGTCGGTTCCTTGGCTGTTTTTACAACATTGCTTAATCAGAACAACTCAAATAGCTAGAGGCGCTTATGGAAAATATACTGCCGTTTATTCCCGCTTGGATCATGCTCACTTTGGGCGTCGTTTTATTGGGCATAGAGCTATTAATTGGGACATTTATCATTCTGTTTTTTGGTCTGTCCTTTATTATTATTGGGGGATCAGGCTTTTTTATTGAGTGGCAATCAGGTGAGTTTCAAATACTTGCCGTAATGGTATTGGGTGCAATTTTAACTTACTCACTTCGCCCACTGTTTATGAATGGATCACCTAAAGAGGATCTGTCTCTAGAGACAATGGAGGTGGGTGAATTAGGTCGTATTGTCGATGATGGGGGCCAATTACGCCTTGCTTATAAAGGCACAACTTGGGCTTACCAGAATACGGGGGATGCTGATATTGCCGTGGGCGATGAGGTGATGGTTGAAGCCCTTAAAAATAATACTGCTTTGATTCAAAAGCTTCCGTAACCCGTTTAGGCCTCTTTCAACGAGGCCGTTAAGTTTTCCTCTCATGTTTAAAACCTTATTCAGAGATGCTATTCGAGCGACCTTCCCTTAATTTGTATGGGATAATTATAGATCTCCCCCTTTAATGACCGTTGGAATTTAATGCTCAAGCGTCTATCAAGTGCCATTCGCACTCCTTTCGTTATTTCCATTCTTGCCTTTGTCAGCGGGGTTATGGTGGTAAGTTCGGTCTCCTATTTTGGGGCGCTCACTGAGCATGACACCTATTTGAAATCGGTTAAAGAGGTGCAGACTCAGAAAGTGTTCGATGCACAGGTCGCTTTAGATCAGCTTGCTTTACTGAGCTTTCAGTCGATGATTTTTAATAATGATGTGATTGGCATTATGGCTAAAGCGGCACAAGGGAGCTCATCCGAGCAAGACCTTGCGCGTAAACAGCTTTATAGTCAGTTGTATGCCAAGTATCAGCTGCTTAAAAAACATCGTGTTCGCCAGTTACACTTTCACTTACCAGATGCTGTTAGCTTTTTAAGGTTTCACCGTCCAGATAAATTTGGCGATAGTCTACTCTCTGTTAGAGAGAGTTTACGCTTAGTGAATGAACAAAAATATGCCCTAAAAGGGTTTGAGGAGGGCCGTGTGTATAATGGATTTAGACACGTTTACCCCCTTTTCTATTTTGGTCAGTTTGTTGGATCGGTTGAAATATCTTATGGATTTGATGCCATTAGTCATTTGATTGGCCACTCAAAGCCTGCTAAAGAGCTCTTTTTTGTGAACAGGCAGTCGGCATTATCTTCTGTTTTTGAAGCAGAAAGAGCACAATATCATGTCTCAGATTTAGGCCATAATTGGTTGTTAGATGAAACGGGTATGGGCACTTTAGATAAAAAAAATAGTTTGATCGATGAGACAATTAAGCGTATTAATGCCAACTTATCGGATACGTTTTTAGATAAATTATCGGCTCAAGGCACATGTACAGGCTGTACCTTATCAACGCAGCTTAAAACAAAATATTACACCGTCTCGTTTGTACCCATTTTTAATTTTAAAGACCGTCAGGTCGCTTTTATTGCCCTGTATGAGCAAGATACGGTACTGCCCCTTATTTATCAGAATGTGTTTAATCAATTTATTTTGATGGTGCTGTTCACGCTGTTACTGTCGATTGGTTTATATTTCTATTTGAAAAATCATTTGATGAAAGTGGAAGAGATTGAGCATCTTGCCAGTCATGACTTGCTAACGGGCTTGTATAACCGTGTTGAGATAGAGAAACGCCTACCCATTTTGCTTGCTAAGCGTGCTAAAGCAGAGGGTTCTGTGAGTGTTATCTTTTTTGATGTAGATCATTTTAAGCACTTTAATGATGAGTATGGACATCTCATCGGCGATGAAGTGTTAAAAGATTTGGCGCATGTCGTGGAGGGTATGTTGGATGATAATAGCCTGTTTACGCGCTGGGGAGGCGAGGAGTTTTTAATTGTGCTGCCCAATACGAATCAAACCGAAGCGACTCATCTTGCGATCGCGTTATGTCATGCTGTGAATCAGCACGCATTTACGCAGAAAAAACTTTCTGTTACTTGTAGCTTTGGGGTGCTTGAGCAGACGGATGAATATTCGCCTAATAGGGTGCTAGATGCTGTTGATATTTTACTGTATCAAGCGAAAGAGCAAGGCAGAAACCGTGTGGTTTCAAAAACGCTAAGTGTGCCCTGTAATGCGAATTAAGGGTTCATCATCACATAGGCTCAGTTGTGTCAAACAGGTTCAGCCAGTGAATGTTGTTTGGTCTGCTTAGAAAACTGCTCTAACGAAATCTCAATATGACCTGACTTATTACGATTAGGCCCTTTTATAACCTCCTCGCCTGCCCACGCATGACCGTGCACGACTTCAAAGGTTGCCGGGATTTTTCCATCGACTCTAAACGCTTCATACGCATTGAGCATGGCGGTAAATTTGCCCTTACCCATCAGGCCTGATTTGCGGTCTTGGTTGGCATTGGTTGCGCCAATGGCTTTTAGGTCTTTGAGAACGCCGATAGGCTTGTCGTAGGTCAGTGTAAAGAGTTCCATATCCATCACGGGCTGACCAAAGCCTGCTCGCACCAGTGCATCACCGACATCGTGCATATCAATAAAGTGGTTGACATGCGCGTGCTCAGGGTCGGCTATTTGCCAAGCCTGTCTCAGTTCTTTTAAGGTATCTGGGCCAAATGAGGTAAACATAATCAGCCCTTCAGGACGCAGTACGCGTCTAAACTCGGCAAAGACCGTGTCTAAATCATCACACCACTGCAACATCAGGTTGCTGACAATTAAATCCACACTGTTATCGGCAAAAGGCAGTTGATTCACATCAGCATTAATTCGGGTAGCACCCGCTTTAGTAGCAAAATTTTTGGTGAGTGTGCATTGCTGTAAAAAACGGTTCACAGGGGAAGGAAGTTTTATACATCGGGGGATTTGTAAGCGTGCTTTAGACTGGCGCAACATGCTCTCTGACAGGTCTAGCGCAAAACAGTGCGCCTGTGGATAGCGCTGTATAATTTTTTCGGTGAGGAGTCCTGTACCAGAGCCAGCATCTAAAATAACTTGCGTTTCGATGGTGGTTAAATCCAGTCGTTCGTCTACTCTTTCGGCCACCACTTTTTGCAAAATGGCCGCATCTTCATAGCTGGGTGCAGCATGGTCAAAATGCGCTTTAATGTGAGATCGACTAAAGTTTTGCATGGGGCTGGGGGTCTACCTGATTTAAAAATTTCTGAATATGTTCCGCGGTGTCTTTCGGGTGCGAAAAGAAAGGAATGTGCGAACCACCGGTGAGAATATCAATTTGGGCATGGGGTTGTAGCTCTGCTAGGTTGAGCCTGATATCTTGTGGAATAAGAGGGTCTCTTTCACCAAGTAGCCATAGGGTTGGCATTGCAAGGTGTTTAATTTGGTCACGATTATCCATATCTTTAAGTAAGATTAAGCCTTGATTCAAGGGGACGATAGAGGGGATTTTACGGCTCGACATATGTTTGGTTAAGGCTTTCATAAGGGCGCGACTGTCATCAGCCCCTTGTAGCTGTAATCGCCAAAATTTCTTAAGCACTCCTGAAATCTCTAGGCCAATGGCTTTAATAAAATCGTTAATGATTTTAGGGCTAACAGAGTGCGTCCAGCCATCATTTTGGGTGAATCTCGGTGTGCTGGCTAGGCAGATTAAACATGTTACCCGCTCTGGATGTTGCAATGCAATTTTTTGTGCCAGTAGTCCACCCAAAGACCAGCCTAATAGGTGGGTTTTGTCGGGCATGGCTGCGACTAATGCTTTAATCCAGTTGGCTTCTAACGTCGGGCTGTTGGGCTGCGCAGGGCTATCGCCAAATCCAGGTAGGTCAATGAGGGTGAGCGTGTACGATTTAGAAAAAGCTTCTGTCGCCCAGACTTCCCATACTCGGCTCTCCGCGCCCCAGCCATGAATGAGGGTGAGGTTTGGATTGGCTTGGTTGTGTGCGTCAAATGAGGGGATGATAATGCGGTTTAATTTCATGCGCCTATTCTAGCGTTTTCCCACGGGCTTTGCACGAGAAGGCGGCGTGTTAACCATGTCACAAGCCGCTTTAATTCAAGTAGATAAGCGGGTAAATCCGAGTGGGTTAACTTAAAGCCCCGTTTCAACGCTAGGCAGTTTATGTTCTTGAGAGAGGCTAGGCTGGCACAAAATAATCTGTTCTGAGGCCGTTCCAAGTGTTATTAAGCTTCGTTTAATATGAGCCTGTCTCTGACGTGCTAAGGTCAACACTTGTTGTTCGGTAATGGTTATCTTAGGCTGTGTAGACCTCTCCTTTGGGACATTATCTGCCGTAGAAGGGCGTTGTTGGGCAATCAGTTTTTGTGCCTGTTTGGCCTGTGCTATTTTTAGAAGGGCTGGCTTATCCAGAGGGCTTGCCCCTCCACAGAGTTTCAGTTTAAGTGCTTTGCGCTCATTTAAAAGGTGATGAATCTTGCTTAGGTAGGTGCTCATCTCTTTGCTAAGAGTTATTTGGCCAGCAGGGAAGGTGACGGCCTGAAGTTGTACTGCTGACAGTTGATCTAGCGCATATTCGCCAGCGAGTAAAATGGCCCCAAACGGTTGGAGGGCGAGCAGAAGATAGGTTTTTGTTGCGGTGACCAAGGCGCTGTTTAACGCTTTGTTAATCACGCTCTGTAGTTCAAAATTAGGGCTACTAATATCGCCTGTAATGGGCAAATCTAAGGCAATGTTATCCTCTTTGTCTTGTAGCATGGCAAGCCCTGTTTGAAAGGGCATGTCAAAATCCTTTCCAAACTCACTGGTTTTAACCTTGTCGGTCTCAATGATTTCAAACTTGTGCAGCTGAAGGGTGTTCTGTGCCTTTATCTGGTTGTCTACAATGGTGGTGTCTAGTTCAAGCGTCAACTGGCCACTGTTAATTTTATAGCCGATAAATTTCTCAGAGAAGTGGCTCAAATCAAGCAGGGATAAACCGTGTAGTTGAGCTTTTGCCGTGAGATTTATTTTGGGATTAAGCGGTTGTGCGTGACCTGAGCTAGAGAGGTGACTGAATTCGTCGATCGTTAATTTTAGCTCAAAAGGGGTGTTGGTATGAGGCGCTTGGCTGTTGATTGCCCCAATGTTCAGTTGGGTGATTTGAATTGACTTATTTAAAGGCGGTTCAGCTTGATAGGTTTTTAGTTGAATATGGTTGTTACCTTGTAGCGTCAAGCTGGCCAGTGAATAATGAACAGGGGAGCTTTTAGTCTCTATTTTGGTTGTTTTAGGCTGGGTGCGCTGTTTAGTTTGAGAAGACGATAAAGGGGTTAGCAAGGGGGCTAATTCACGAATTTCTCCCTGCTGGCTTAAGGTGATATGACTCTCTAAGCCTTTTAAAACAAGATTCCCTAATGCTAGGGTGTTTAAATCGGTCAGGGTGATGGTATCCAGTGTTAATTGCTCGGTTTTAACTAGGCCTGCATCTTCACTTAAAGAGGAGTGTTGTTTTGAAAGATCTGGTTTTATCGGCTTAATTGCGTGTAATTGACGTATGTTTAGGCCTTTTAAGCGCAAGTGGCTTAACTGGTTCACTCCTACCTCATCCACGGTGAGTGTTTCAAATTGGCCTAGGATTAAATTGTTTTGAGTGTGTTTTGCTTGTAATTTTGTCATGCTTAGTGAACCGTTAGCAGTTAAGTTAAGCGGTGCTTCAGGTTGAGTCTTTGCGTTAAGTAATCCCTGCCAGTGAATGTTTTGGCTGTTAAGCACTAAAGGCGGCAGGCTGGCGGCCAAGTGATTAAAATCGAGTGTACCTTTCTGGTGAAGACTAAGGCCTGATTTATTCAGCGCTAACTGCAGATTTACCTCACTTTCAAGGTTGGCAGAGAGGCGGTTAACTGAGCTGTCGGTGTTTTCTGAGGGCGATTGTGCCGTTAATTCATGAGCTGTTAGTTTTCCCTTTGCTTTGAGTGAGGGCTGAGCGCCATTGACCACATCAAGCGATCCCTGCCATTGAATTTGCTTCGCTTCTAAGGTTTGGTCTGCATGATTTAGGCGTAGTTTACTGAGATGAATTTGTCCTGTTTGGGAGAGCTTGAGCGCCTTAGGGGAGAGGGTCGCATTCAGGGTGATATTGGCTGTCACACTCTGCTGTAGAGTGATGGCTTGGTCTGGTAGCTTAAGCGCCATATTACGAAGGTTAAGCGCGCCTTTTGCATGAACTTGTGGCGTTGAATGAGTAAATACATGAAAGTCGCCTTTCCAGCTAAGCGCGGGGAGGGTCACAGACAGATTTTTTTGCAGTAATTCAGCATTGTTAAGAGAGAGGCTGCCTTGTTGATAGTAGGCCAGTCCTTGGTCGGTCATTTTTGCGGTAAAGGTGATGTGGCTGCTCAGATGACCTTTAAGGGAGTGAGCCTGTTTGGGAGCGAATACGCTGGCAAGGGGGCTAAGCTCTGCTAGGTTAAACGGAGAAATATCCAATGTGCCCAGTACCTTGGGTGATTCTGAAGCAATATGGACCTGTAAGTTACTGTCAATACGCGCTTGATTGAGCTGACTCTCTAAAATAAATCGGTAGAAGTCGCGCTCTTTATAAAGCTGTAGCTGGTCAATGTTGAAGCGTGTCTCTGCCGAGGTTTTTTCGGCTGTCCTGAGGGTCAGGGCAATAGAGTTGAGCTGAATGTGATTGGCATCAAGTTGATACGCAAAGGCTTCATTATCGGTTGTCTCGTCGAGTTTATTTTCTCCCTTCAGTGGCAGGGTCAGCCCTAGAAATTGGATCTGGCTGGCGTTGAGCAGTGTGATGGGCAGCTTAACTTGATCAAGTGTTAACTGGGTTAATTTAATCGTCTTATTCAGCAGCGCAAGCAGGCTAATCTCAACGCTTAGCTGGCCGACAGAGGTCACGGGCAATACACTCTGTTGGTAGATGTTCAGCCCTTGAAGGGTGATTTTCCCTGGATTAAATAGCAGGCTATATTCAAGCGACTCGATGCTGGCTCGATAGGGCTTCTGCTCACTGAGTGCCTGCTCAATGCCCCTCTCTAAGCCTATTTTTAACAGGCTTGGCAGTAACAGACTAAAGCCCGTTAAGATGATGCTCAACAGAATAAGCCAGCGGATATTTTTAAAACGGCTAGGCGACCGATTACTCGACTTTGGTAGGGCTTGAGATGATGTGTGTGCGGGGGTTGCTAGGGTCTGTTTCATCGGCTTGGCTTTATTGAGTAGAGGGAGATGCTATTGTTTGGCGTGAATTGTTTTGAGCGCCGCTAATAATTGCGCAATGTGTTCAGGGGCGTGGCTGGCGGATAGAGTGATTCGTAATCGAGCCTGACCGACGGGTACGGTGGGAGGGCGGATGGCGCTGACCCATAGGCCTTGCTGCTTAAGCTGTTCACTCCACTCTAATGCGGTTTGACTGCTGCCTAATAAGAGGGGCTGGATGGCACTGGGAGCATCCCATAGACTTAAGCCAATCTCGGCTGCACCCGTTCGGAACTGCTGAATATGCTGCTGTAATATGGCGCGTGCAGCCTCTCCAGCTTCGCTTTGATTCCACTGTAATGCTTGTCGGATTGCCAGCGCATTGAGGGGCGACATGGCGGTCGTGTAGATATACGGTCTGG
>JAADDM010000069.1 GCA_013153955.1 Gammaproteobacteria bacterium
TACGTACATTTACCAAATAAATATTCAATCAGGCCTGGTAGCTCTCTTTACCCATAAAAAACAAACAATTTTTTAAGGTTCACTTACTCCCCTTTGCAATAACGTCCACCAGAATACTGTGGTCTAAGCCTAAATACTAAGCTGATTATCCTCGTTTATCAGCAAAAACTACCTAATCTCTAAAGAGCATTTTTTAGCCTTGCTTTCAAGCCCTAAAACCGCCCTTTTATCCACTTTAATGCGCTATTGACACTTCTATTTTGCATAGCTAATTTGATATAATTTAGCCACGGCACATGGTGACTGGTCATAAACCCCTTTCCGATAATTATTATATTGGGGTCAGATGCTTGAAATGGTGCGCATCTCGTTAGCTTGCTAACCCGAGAAGCCTAAATTTCATGAGGAGACTGCCACCTTGAACTTCTCGGTTCCAGGATTTTTGGTCAGTTGTCATGTGCTTCCCTTTTAGACCCTTCCCAAACCAACACCACTCCGCTAAGATAATCCTTTACTCTTTGATGCGTGTATTTTTAAATGAACTCTCCTTTTACGCCCAATATAGAAAATACAACGAATACCTCTATGTCCACTGCTAAGCTCAGAACGCATATACGAAGCCTTAGAAGAAGCCTGACCCCACAGCAACAAGCTGAACATGCACACCAAGCTTTAACCCACTTAATCTCCTATTTAGAACACCAATCAACGCCCCCACAAAAGATTGCCCTATTTTTAAGCCAAGATGGTGAGCTTGATACCCAACCGGTGATTGACTACCTTTGGCAGAATACCGACCACGCACTTTACTTGCCTGTATTGGAACGCCCTAATACGACTAATACAGCTGGTGCGCCTAATGCAGTTGGACAACCGAGCACGAAGATGTGCTTTATGTGCTACACGCCTGAGAGTGTGATGGTTAAGAACCATTTCAATATATTAGAGCCGGTAACCCCCACGGTTATGGAAGCGGCCAGAGAACAGGTTGTAAAACCGACCCTAAAATCTACTTTAGCGTCTGTAAAAGGCGAAACAATGAAACCTGACTCAGAGAAAAATTCCGCTCTAAACAACAAGGCCTGCGTCTTTCAAGGGCCGGTTGAGGGCTGTGATTTAGATATGGTGTTAATGCCGTTGGTGGCGTTTGATTTACAGGGCAATCGCATGGGCATGGGCGGGGGCTATTATGATCGTGCGTTTGCGTTTAAATTGCAGGCGGACTCACAAACTAAGTCACAAACTAAGTCACAGTCAACACAACCACCAAACTCCCTCCCTCAATCACCAGCGCCTAAAACAGTCCCACAGCTCATCGGCTGGGCACATAGTTGCCAAGCGGTTAATCAGCTGAACAGTGAGGTGTGGGATGTGCCACTAGATAGCCTCATCACTGAAAAGGGCTTAATTGAGTTTAAGTAGGCTTAGCAAAGCTTCGTTCAAATAGAAGGTTATTGAATCCACTCAAAGCCACAGCCTAATCGACAGGCATAAAAAAAGCACTTCAAATTGAAGTGCTTTTTTATACGAATCATGGCGAATAGTCTCTACAGTGCTGGCCCCTGTGTAAAGCTTGTCTCTATCATCATGCTTGATAACGGAGACTTATTCGTAAGGCCTACAGCCCAGCAACGACTTTATCTGACAGTGGAATTTTAACGTTGCGACCAACGTATAGCTCGTTTGAGTTTTTAATGTGGTTTAGACGTTTTAGCAACTTAGTTGAGACTTGATAGTTCTCTGCAATTTGTGACAAGGTATCACCCGGCTGAACTTTATAGTGAACATAAAGCGACTCGCCCCAACGTGGCTTTTGAGCGTTCTTTGTCACAAACTTGCTTAGGCCTTTTACAATCGCACTGGCCATTTTGGTTTGAAAACTTGAACTCATTAAGTTACGTGCTTCATGCGGGTTAGAGATAAAAGCCGTTTCAATCAGAAGTGAAGGCATATCAATCGACTTAAGCACCGCAAACCCTGCTGACTGCACGGAGTGTTTGTGCATTTTTACTTTCTTCTGCATCTCCCCTAATACTGTACTGGCCAGCTTACGACTGGCTCTGATATTGGCCTCACGTGTTAAATCACTTAACGCAAATGCAACGTCTTCATCACGGCCTTCTAACTTAATATCCTGTAGCGAGGCATTTTCGCTCTGTGCCAATAACTTCGCCATCACACTACTTGCGCCACCGCGTGACAACACATAAACAGAGCCACCTCTAACAGAGTGGTCGTGAAAGGCATCGGCATGAATCGAGATAAACATGTCCGCATCTTGGGCTTTGGCGATGCTGACACGCTCTTTAAGCGGAATAAAAACATCTTTGGTGCGCGTTAACACCGCACGCATACCCGGCTGACGATCAATTAGGCGCTTTAGCTCTTTAGCCATTTTTAACGTTGCGTCTTTCTCGTGCAGTTTGTTATGACCAATCGCACCCACATCTTTACCGCCATGCCCTGCATCGACTGCGATGACCAGCATTTTAGGTTTTGAGAAAACCGCACTGTCTTTGCTAAGTAGCGACTTAACCGCAGACTCAGCTTTAGGAGATGATTTTGGCGCAACTTTTGCGACTTTAACAGATTGCTTTGGAGTAACCGTCTTAACTGTCGCCATATCAACCAGAGGCGTTACTTTTTTGACGGCTGTTTTTTTGACAGGCTTAGCTGTCGATGTCTGCGCAAGCTGAATGCCCGTTTTGGGAGCGGCTTTTGCGACCGTTTTAGTGACTGTTTTCGGGGTGGATTTAGCCATGCTTTTTACAGCTGGCTTTACCAAGGGGTTAGAAGATGATTTAGAAGCGAGTTTAGCAGATGACTTCAAAGCTGAACTCTTCGCAACCTTAGTAACGGCTTTAGTTGCTGACTTTGCCCCTAATTTAGGCGTAACTTTGTGGGTTACTTTAGCAGGTGCTTGCTTCGCTAATTTAACCGCCGCAGGCTTTGAAGCCTTAGCCGTGGTCTGTGATGGCGCGGTTGAATCGGTTAAATCAATCACCAAACGGGATTTGCTTGAGCGTTTGTTAGACAACGTAAAGGCTTTGTGCTGGCCGTGCTTATGTAGGTCTAGCACCACACGCGTGCGTTGACGAGAGTCTGATACCCTAATTTTAAACAGGCGCGCATCGGTAATCACTTTTTTGTTAAACGAGAGCTGATTACTGGTTTTATAAAAATCGACCACAATTCGAGAGGGATTACTCAAGGTAGAGACACGGTATTGGTCAAGCTGATCTAAATCGAACACCACACGGGTTTTGTCGGCTGTTTGCCCAATTCTCATGCCAGACAGCTCTGGCGCTGCCGTCACTGCCGTCATCCATAGAGACAGAATCAGCAAGTTCGCCATGACAATCATGACAAAATAGGCTGAGGCTTTATCACTTAAACGTGCGTGAGAATGTATCGTGTTCATATTTAATGACCTATGAAATGGTTAAACAGGGGCGCTACAGCAATCTTTATCGGTACGCTTTGTGTGTCATACAACAATTAGCGTGCCACTTTTAACGGCCCTGTTATGTCAACTTTTTGTCAGGTGTTCAATATAGACACGGTTATTAATTCAACGGTCTATTACTATCTGTCCATTCAGACATCTACTCAGTGACGGGATGAGCAAACTGCTCACCCACCTTTTGAATCACTTGTTCACCCATTTTAGAGACTGCTGTCATAGTGAATAGGCGCTCATCAGAGGCAAAATCCTGACTGACTTCATCTTGATGCTGTATGCGAATCAGGATATCGGCCTTTGGAAAAAGCGGCACACCTTTACTGGGCCACTCCACCAAAGCGACGTAACGATCGACTAACAGGTCTCTTATGGCTAAATACTCTAACTCCTCGGGGTCACAAAGTCTATACAAATCAAAGTGATGTATCGATACCTTAGAAGAATTATAGCTTTCAACAATCGTATAGGTTGGGCTTTTAACTTTTTCTTTCGGTAAAAAAGCTTGAATAAAAGCTCGTGAAAAAAAGGATTTTCCTGCGCCCAAATCGCCCTCCAAATAGACCACAACCCCCGTATTTAGGGCGTTACAGAGCTCCATTGACTCAGCAAACACCTTTGCCAAAGCCTGAGTATCAGACTCACTCTTTAAGGGATAACGTGCCATGACCTCTGTTGTCGCTTGCAAAATATACACTCCTATTCCATAAAATATTATTTTTTGATTTTTTGGGGGATTCCCCCTGCTTTAACCGCTAGGTGGCTTATTTTATCAAAGTCGTTCACTAGGCATCGCTAAGACTGTTGTAATAAAGCGCATCATAACGCCCCTCATCTCGCCCCTGAAATGATAATTTCAACCGCTTCATCATCCCTATCAACAAATAGAGCGCACCGCTGATTCAATGAGTTTGTTAAAATAACCTCATGCCTAATACACCTCAACAAACCCCATCCCAATCGCCCCCGCTCGAAGAGGCCTCTGCCACAGCTGACAAGACTGTGTCACCGCCGATAGATGAATCGTTAGCATCGCGTATTAAAGCGTGGGGAATTGCCTTGGGCTTTGCCGATGTGGGCATAACCCATGCCGACCTGTCTGAGTATGAGGCGAACTATTTTAACTGGATAGGTCAGGATTTTCATGGCGATATGGAGTATATGGTGCGCCACGGCACAAAACGCACGCGCCCTAACCTGCTTGAGCCCGGAACACAGAGCATTATCAGTGTGCGCATGAACTACTTTGATACTCAGAGCAGCTCGGCGATTGAGCAGTTGCATCAAGATCAACAAGGCTATGTGTCTCGCTATGCCTTAGGCAAAGATTATCACAAACTGTTGCGTAAGCGCCTGCAACAACTGGCAGAAAAAATTGCAGATGAGGTTGAAGGCTTTCAGTACCGCGCCTTTACCGACAGCGCCCCCGTATTGGAGCGCCCGATTGCACAGCAAGCAGGGCTAGGCTTTATTGGCAAAAACAGTCTGATTATTCACCCCCGAGCCGGCTCTTGGTTTTTTCTGGGCGAGCTATACACCAACTTAGCCCTGCCTGCTGATGTGCCTTTTAGCAAACAGGGCTGTGGCCCATGTACAGCCTGTTTAGATGAGTGCCCCACGCAGGCGATTGTAGACAACCAAGTGGTGGATGCGCGTCGCTGTATCTCCTATTTAACCATTGAGTATAAAGGCTCGATTCCTGAAGACTTGAGAGCGTTAATCGGCAACCGAATTTATGGCTGCGATGATTGTCAGCTGGTCTGCCCGTGGAATAAATTTACCGAAGATACACTGGAAGTCGCTTTTAGAGTGGATAGCCAAGCCATGCCGCTGATTAATACGCTTCAAAACAGCACACAAGTGTCTGCTTCAACAAAGATCAAAAAAACAGGGCATCAGGCAAAGCACAAATCAGGGAATCAATTAGATCAGCAGTCGCTGCTGAGTTTATGGCATTGGACAGAGGCAGATTTTCTTAAAAAGCTGGAAGGCTCGCCTATTCGACGAATTGGTTATGCTCAGTGGTGTCGTAATCTGGCGGTGTCTATCGGTAATGTCCACTCTGCTGATGGAGAGACGCTGATGCAATTAATCTCCGCACTACAATCAAAACAGAACGTCATTAATGATTTAGTCGATGAACACATCATTTGGGCGGTTAATCGCTTACAAATTCAGCTCGATTCTGCCGAGAAATTTGAAACAACCAGGCCTGGTCAAACTGAACAAACTGAAACAAACGCGTCTAAAAAGACTCGATTAAACACACTTAAACCGTTTATTGCACCTAAATACTACCAGCCTAAAAATAAGTCTTAGCAGAAGGGTTCTGTTTTGGCTTTAGCAATGTTTAGCATTATTCAGCGTCATATTGGCTTGCATATTAAGTTGAGCAACGACTCAACCTAAAGCGTCACTCAATACCCACCCGAAAACTTTTCAAAGCCAATTCGAAGATTCCTCAAAAAAAGACTTCAAAATTCTGTCCTTAAAAAACTGATGCTCCTTGCTACAGACGATCAAAGATTGAGCCAGTAACGGGCGTAAACAGTTTGGCATAAAGTCGTGCGGCATAGGTGTTGGTCATGCCTGCAATGTAATCAGCAATCACTCTTTGTTTGGCCTGCTCCCCGTCAGCCAACTCATACTTTTCAAAGGCTGTTGAAGGCAGTAGCGCCCCCGGGTTTGCGCGCAACGATTTAAACAGCTCCAATACAATGAGCTGGCCTTTGTACTCCATCTGTTTCACTTCTGGAATGGTAATCACATTCTTATAGACAAAGCTTTTTAACAGCTCCAGCACCGCTGCGGGCCCTTCGGTCAATTTTGCTTGATAGCGCAGAAGAGGATGTTCAAAACTTTCCTGTTCGTGCATATAGATACTCTCAACCATGATGCCCACCATTTTACTGATGGCATGTTTTCGCCCTCTCGATGAGTGGCTAAAGAGGCGCTCAGTCATGTCACTGTCCCAGAGCGAATACTGCATAAACACAGGGTTTTGCATTACCTCTCGCTCCCAAAGTGCGCTATCGACCATCTTCATGGCAACGGCATCTTCCAAGTCGTGAATACCATAGGCGATGTCATCGGCAAGCTCCATAATCGTGGTATCTAGGGCTTTATATTTAGTCTGTTTGTGGCAGCCTTCACACGGCGCTAACTGGGTAAACAGGGCTTTATCCTGCTCTGAAAAGGGTTCAAGCACCCAATCAAACAGATACTTCTCTTCCTTATATAAACTTTTAGGCGGGGCCCATCGGCTCATCTTTAGGGTTCTAAAGTCGTCAATCTGTTGCTCTTCCAACTGGCGCGTATAACGTGGATTAGAGGCGGTTACATCATCATAAATAGCTGGGTATTTCATCACCCCTAAAGCGGTACGGCGCGAGAGATCTAAGCCATTTTTGGCCGTATACTCTCCCAGCTTGGCTAAAATCCGAAGGGTCTGCGCATTGCCTTCAAAGCCACCGTAATGGCGCATCATATAATTCAAGGCCACCTCTCCACCGTGTCCAAACGGTGGGTGTCCTAAATCATGGGCTAAGCAGATCGCTTCAATGAGATAAAAAGAGGGTAGCCAGTCAATATAGTCCGCCTCTTGCCCCGACGCATCTGTGCCAACGGTAATCAGCTGTTCAACGAGTCCTGAGCCAATTTGCGCAACTTCCATAGAGTGCGTTAAACGGGTTCGGTAAAAATCGGACTCACTCAACCCAAATATTTGGGTCTTGGCCTGCAGCCGTCTAAAGGATGCCGAATGAATCACGCGTGCGCGATCTCGTTGATAGACAATTCTGGCTGGACGAGGGGCTTTGCCCTCTAAAAAATCGCTATAACGCTCTGTCCACGGCTGCATCTGTTCTCTATTCATAACTGACTCATTTTACTCATTGACCAAGGCAGACAAACATCTAACCTTAAAACCTCATAATACTTAAAAAAGAGACGCGCGCCACTGTTTACGAAAATAATCCCCTGCTTTATCTTACTTTTACGCTAATCCGTAGCGTAACCGTTACGGTAATCGGCAGCATGCTCTTGCCTAATAAGCTAACCGTAACCGATTCAAAACCCTCCTAATCACTCACTGATAACCTGATAATGCTTTCTCAAATATGCAGCGTCTTATCACTAGACGAATCCTTATTTTATGGGTATGCTAGAGGCTCAAATTAGAGGTTGAAAAAACACAATCATTCACCCAAATACACCCTTAACCGAACCGTAACTGAGTTGAAGCCTAATGAGACACGAATCCCTTAACATCACGATGAAACAGCATAAGCACAGTACCTCTTTCCATAAGTGTACTCGATCTGTTGTATTCAAGTCCGCAACCGCACTCCTGCTACTGCCCGCCCTTTTTACAATGAGTGGCTGCTTTAAATCTGATGCGGAAGTCTGTATTGAAGAACAGAGCCACCTCTGGAATAAAGAGGGGAAAACCAAAGCGGATAACCAAGTGTACTGGTCTGCCATTGCAGAGTGTAAAGCCAATAATAAGTAGTTGTTTTATCCGTGAATGTACAGCCACTCTAAACGATAAAATAGACTGTAAAACATATGTGTGCGCTATAGAACAGACGTGATGTGCTCTAGTGCGCCCTCTAACGCCCTTCAATCAAGACAAAAAAAGACCCCCTCTGATGCGTTGGATAAAAAGACTGCTTGCCCTGCTCCTGATACTCTTACTGTTATTACTGGTAAGCCTTGTTCTTGGTGGTTTCTTTATCCAAAAGCAGCTCTCTGATGCCAATATTAAAATTACCGATTGGCAGTTAGACACACTCTCTCTTACCAGCCTACGACTCTCTCAGCTAGAGCTGATACATCGCCCCCCTGTCCCACAGCCCAAAAAGCCCATTATTGATCCACTCAATAAAACCTATGAGCCCTTTAAAAACGTCAACTACTCTGAGGATACTCAAAAG
>JAADDM010000244.1 GCA_013153955.1 Gammaproteobacteria bacterium
AAGCCTAAACTTTACCTAGAAGCAAGATTTCAAGGTCGAAAAATTGATATAAAGAAGGTGCTGAAAAGATAAGATAGGGCGTTAATACGCCTATGTGGCTTATGTCGAGGCAGGGTGCAGAGGCTGAAAAGCTTACCTTGTACTTAGGCTAAGCTTTACTTGTTGAGTTTACTCTAACGATTCAATGATGAGAGCCAGCACAACTTCTCTGTCTTCGGTGGTAAGTACATTGTAAGTTCGGCAAGCTGCATCGTTTGCCATGACCTCTAGGCCAACGCCCTTGCTGGCACAATAGGCAAACAGTCTGGGTTCTGGAAACACCTGTTTATCGCCGGTTCCTAGAATAATTACTTCCGATTTCGTCTCTAGCAGGGTATCTAATAGCTCTGTCGTTAACTGAGTGATGGCATGGCAAGGCCAATTATTTTCGGTCGTAAATTGCGTAATAAAGCAGCTTTGGGTAAATTCCAGTCCATTTACTTTAACCTGACCTGGTTGATAGTGCTGTACGGCAAAAATATTCGAATCTCTATGTTCTGTAAATTTCATTAAATCTATATCCTTCTGGTTGGCTCTATTTTAGCAAAGGGTTTTACTCTGATTATAATAAATCACGCTATTTATGGGCTTTTACCTAGCTTTTTCATTTGACGAAAAAACTGGATGCTGTATTATTATTCCTTTACTAAATCCCCCTTGTTTAACTGTTAAATGCGCAGCGATTAAACGCCTTAACAATTAATGAATGTATACAATTTTACGGAAGGCAAACCATCGTGGCTGACGATTTTCAAAGAATAAATAGACTACCTCCATACGTGTTTAATATTGTAGGAGAGTTAAAGGCTGAAGCCCGTCGTAGAGGGGAAGATATCATTGATTTTGGAATGGGCAATCCAGACCAAGATACGCCTAAGCATATTGTAGACAAGCTGATTGAAGTAGTGCAGCGTGAAGGCACGCATCGTTATTCTGTCTCCCAAGGGATTCCGCGTCTTCGTAAAGCCATCTGTAACTGGTATAAGAATAAGTTTGACGTTGACCTAGATTTTGAAACCGAAGCCGTTGTGACGATTGGTTCAAAAGAGGGGCTGGCTCACCTTGCCATGGCAACGGTTGATAAAGGCGATACTATTTTAGTGCCTAACCCCGCTTATCCTATTCACCCTTACGGCTTTGTCATAGCGGGCGCAGATGTGCGCCATGTGAAAATGACGCCAGATGTTGATTTCTTTGAAGAGCTTGAAAAGGCGATTAAAGAGTCATGGCCAAAGCCTAAGATGTTGGTTTTAAACTTTCCTGGGAATCCAACGACTCAAACGGTTGAAATCGAGTTTTTTGAGCGCGTGATTAAAATAGCCAAAGAGCATAAGATTTGGGTTATACATGATTTGGCCTATGCTGACATCGTCTTTGATGGCTATAAAGCCCCCTCAATTATGCAAGTAGAGGGCGCAAAAGACATTGCTGTTGAATTTTATACATTGTCTAAAAGCTATAACATGCCCGGTTGGCGTGTGGGCTTTATGGTGGGTAACCCCACCCTCGTCAATGCGCTTAAACGCATGAAATCATATTTAGATTACGGTACTTTTACCCCTATTCAAGTGGCTGCCATTGCTGCCTTAGAAGGGCCGCAAGAGTGTGTTCAAGAAATTTGCGACATGTACAAGCTACGCCGTGATGTTCTCTGCGAAGGGCTTAACAGTCTGGGTTGGGAAGTGACGCCACCTAAAGCAACCATGTTTGTTTGGGCGCCTATCCCTAAAGAATATTTACACATGGGCTCGATTGAGTTCTCTAAAAAATTATTAAACGATGCCAAGGTAGCTGTCTCACCAGGAATTGGCTTTGGTGACTATGGCGATGACCATGTTCGTTTTGGCTTGATTGAAAACGAACATCGTACACGCCAAGCACTGAGAGGCATTAGAGACATGTTTCGTGCAGATGGGCTAATTCAGCAAGATTAATCAAATTTAAAAAAGAGGGGGGATATATCCCGCTCTATAGACGTTAGGAAGCATAGCATGAAGACGGTAAAAATTGGACTACTAGGGCTAGGAACAGTCGGTGGCGGAACGGTAGAAATCATTCAAAAGACCCTGCCTGAGATTCAAAGACGCTTAGGTCAGCGCATCGAAGTTGCGATTATCGCCGTTCGAGATTTAAACCGTGCACGTTCAGTGGATACGACGGGCATTCAGCTAACCGATCAAACGGAAGAGGTGGTTAACCACCCTGATGTAGACATTGTTGTTGAGCTAATGGGCGGCACTGGCCTCGCTAAAACACTGCTAGAAACCGCGCTAAGTAACGGTAAGCATGTGGTAACAGCCAACAAGGCTCTGATTGCAGAGCATGGTAATGAGTTATTTGCACTGGCTAAAAAGCATCAGGTTATTCTGAACTATGAAGCAGCTGTTGCGGGCGGTATTCCTGTCATTAAAGCGGTACGTGAAGGGTTAGCGGCTAACAAAATTGAGTGGCTTGCAGGGATTATCAACGGTACAGGAAACTATATTCTGACCGAAATGAAAAAGCCTGGCGCTGACTTTGCTAAAGTCCTTAAAGTTGCTCAAGAGCTAGGGTACGCAGAAGCAGATCCTACGTTTGATGTTGAGGGCATTGATGCTGCGCATAAATTAACCATTTTGGCCTCTATCGCCTTTGGCATTGAACTTCAGTTTAATAAGGTCTATACGGAAGGCATTAGCAAAATTTCGGCCGATGATATTCGCTTTGCGGAGATGCTTGGCTATGAGATTAAGCATTTAGGCATGGCAAGTCGCACCGAAGCAGGGTACTCATTGAGAGTACATCCGACCATGGTGCCTAAGTCGGTTCTTATCGCCAATGTAAGCGGCGTGATGAATGCGGTGATGGCGTTTGGGGATCATGTTGGACCAACGATGTATTACGGCCCGGGTGCGGGTGCAGGCCCTACGGCCAGTTCAGTAGTGGCAGATATCATTGATGTCATTCGTTGGAAAGATCAACCTCAAGCAGATCAAGTACCGGGTCTAGGCTTTGCGGCAGATCAGTTAGAGTCTGCGCCCGTGGTTGCGATTGATACGATTGAAACCAGTTATTATATCCGTTGTTTTGCAAAGGATCATACAGGGGTTCTTGCAAAAATTACCGCTATCCTAGCTGCATCAAATATTAGTATTGAGCACTTGCATCAAGAGCCTTGTTCTCAAAATGCAGAAGATGCGACTTTAATTCTGATTACCAATACGGTTAAAGAGTCGGATTTAAACACTGCTTTAGCAGCTCTGTCAGAGTTGGATGCGATTGAAGAAGAGATTATGCGTATTCGTATAGAAACACTTGGCAGTTAATGAATTTTAAAGTCGCGGTATTAAGCTCCAATAGGTTGGTTGTGAATACTGTGACAGCTTAATTAAAAGTGTTAAATATAGAGTCGGGCTTGCCCGGCTTTTTTATGGATGGAGAAAATATGTCTACCGCAGTTACTTTATGGATACCCGGGTTACTTGACCCGCTAAGAGTCAAAGAAATTAACAGCTTAGGAGAGGGTCTTGATGATATTTCTCTTTCTGGATTACAGACAATACTGGCTAAATCAGATCAGTTTGCGGCTAAAAAACAAGCTGTTGTAGAGCAGGCGAACTACCTCTTTCATCAGCCAAAACTGTCTGCTACCGCCGCCATTATGGCATCAGTTGATATTGCCGAGTATGATGCCTCGGCCTTTTGGTTGAGAGTAGATCCTGTACAGATGATTGCAGACAGAGACTCTCTAGTGCTTATACCGGGGAGTGATTTAGGGATAACAGAGGCTGAATCTCGCGCACTGATAGAGACCTTTAATGCACATTTTGAGCAAGATAAAGTGGCGCTTGAATATGCAGATATGACTCGTTGGTATTTACGTATTAAACAGCCTATTGATATCCAAACGCACTCTATTGAAAAGGTAGCCTTCCAGCCGGTGAATGACTTTTACCCGCAAGGCCATGCCGCACAGTATTGGCGCAGTCTGCTCAATGAAGCACAAATGCTTTTCTATACGCACCCTGTAAATGAAGCCCGTAGGGCACTAGGCCAGCCTGAGATTAACAGCGTTTGGGTTTGGGGAGAGGGCGTGCTTACAGATAATTCCGTTGTTAAGCGCCCTAATGCGGTTATTTGGTCTGATTCGATCTATTTATCAGGTCTAGCAAAGCTTTCTGAAGCCAAGCATTTTTCTGAGCCGGGGAACTACCAGGCCTGGTTAGATACACAAGAAGCACATTCGCTTCAGAGTGCATCAACAGACTCTGAGCAATCTCATCACTTGATTAAATTGGATTCTGTTACAAACAGTCTTGAACAGCTTTCTCCTGAAGCGTGGCTAGAGCTACTTAGCCGTTTGGACGAGAGGTGGTTTAAGCCACTATTAAAGGCGGTTGTAGATAAAAAAATAGACTCGCTCTTTTTGGATATCGGTAATGGTCATAGGTACCACTTAACGCCTGCGCATTTAAAGCGTTTTTGGCGATTTAAACGCTCACTTGCAAAAGGCGTATAGCCTTAGTTGAATACCTGCATTAGGTCGGCTCATGCTTGATGGTACTTTTATTCGCTTAGCGAAATGACTTGCTGACTGTATTCGGTTAATTCAAGACCAAATTATTTCAATATTTCTGTATAATTTGCAGCATTCAAATAATACTTTAGTAAGTGGCGGATGAAACCGTTACATACTTCTAACCTTACCTAACGATCCTTACTTCACGTAAGCACAGGAAAAGCACAGGCTCAGTATGAACTTTATCGAAACACGTGGCAATGACGGCCAAAAACCAACTTCAATCACTTTTTCTCAGGCGATCCTTAGCCCAATGTCCTCTTTTGGCGGGGTTTATTCACCAGAAAGTTTACCTTCGTTTGATGAAGCTTTTTTTCAAGCACACGTAAACTCAGGGTATAAGACGCTGGCTAAAGATGTGTTGGCCGCTTTTGAAGTGGATATTGATGAGTCTGTGATTGATGAGGCACTTAGCTTATACGATGCGTTTGATGATTCAACGAATCCTGTCCCTGTGGTCAAGGTTTATGATGATCTATATGTCAGTGAGCTTTATCATGGCCCCACGCGTGCTTTTAAGGATATGGCTTTACAGCCATTTGGTAAGGTGCTGTCTTCTGTTGCTCAAGCGCGTAATGAGAAGTATCTGATATTGGCGGCAACCAGCGGTGATACGGGGCCTGCTGCATTAGAGACCTTTAAGAACCGTGATAATGTTCAGGTTGTCTGTCTCTACCCTGATGGGGGCACATCTGATGTACAGCGTCTTCAAATGGTGACTGAAGATGCCAATAACCTTAAAGTCATTGGTATTCACGGAGACTTTGATGATGCACAGAGTGCGCTCAAGTCTTTGCTCACCTCGGAAACTTTTGCAGAGGCGCTTAAAGAGAATGACGTTTCTCTGTCTGCGGCAAATTCAGTAAACTTCGGTAGAATTATTTTTCAAACAATCTACCATATCTACAGCTATTTAGAGCTGGTACGCCAGTCATCGATTGAGATGGGTGAGAAGGTCTATCTCAACGTACCCAGTGGTAACTTTGGGAATGCGTTAGGCGGTTACTATGCGCTTAAAATGGGGCTGCCGGTTAAGCAGATTCACATTGCCTCAAACAATAATAATGTACTGACTGAGTTTATTACGACGGGTAAATATGACCTGCGTGATGTGTCGGTTATTCCAACTACTTCACCAGCGATGGACATTCTAAAGTCCTCTAACATTGAGCGTGTTTTGTTTGATTTGTTAGGTGCAGAGCGTACAAAAGTACTTATGAGTCAGTTAGATGATAATAAGTTTTATGAGTTAACCGCTGCAGAGCTTAAAAAAGTTCAAGCCATTTTTGCAGCGGATTTCTGCAATGATGAAGAGGGCCTAGCCTATATTAAGCAGGCATTTGAAGTCGGCTACCTAATGTGTCCGCACACTGCGACCTGTTTTAAAGCTTATGATACTTGCAGAGAAGATACCTCTATTAAAACCATCGCCTACTCAACGGCTGAGTGGACTAAGTTCTCGCCGGTGATCGCACAAGCCATTACCGGTGAGAAGGTGAGTAATGACCAAGCGGCATTAGAGATGATTGCGGACAGAGCGAAGGTGACAATTCCAACTCAAATCTCAGCCCTGTTCTCTAAGCCAATCGCACAGAAAACGGTGGTTGATAAGCAGGACATCGAAAAGGAGATTCTAGCGTTCCTAAACGCTTAATCTTAAGTGAAAGCAGGGCGTAAAATCCCTCACTTTTAAAACAACCAGACCTGGTCAAATGAGTATTTGATTTTGTCTGGTTTTTTTATGCCTAAAATTAAGTAGGTACAGTCTGATTAGGCAAGCCGAATCAATATGGGCTTAAACCGCGAATCCCCCCGAAATAGAGATTAAGTTGATTGAGCAGAGACGAGTCTCAGCTGGAGACTGGTTCGGCCATAGTAGGTGTTTAGGCTGGGTTGATAAACACACTCAATGAGTTCGCCTTTAATAAAAGGGTCCGGCTCGTCAGAGTTGGATTTTGCGTTAAAGTAGATAGCAGTGATTCGCTGCTTGTCTTCGGTCAATAACTTAAATGATAAGTGCGTCTTATCTTGACCGACGGCTCTGACTTCCGAAATGGTAAACTTTCCTGAAAACAAAGGTTTAGGCCACTCTCTTCCATAGGGTTCAAGCGCATTTAACTCTTCAATTAAAGCGGGGGTAAGCTGACTGCCGCTGAGCGCACCATCGGTTTCAATAATGGGGGTCGGTGCTTCCTCTCCAAGCTGGCGTTTAACCGCTTGCTCAAATAGGTCTGAAAACAGCTCGAAATTTTCTGCGGCAATCATGCAGCCTGCTGCCCCTGCATGTCCACCCATTGAGTTAAATAGGTTATCGTGTTGGGTCGACATCCACTGAAAGGCTTCTCTTAAATCAATGCAGGGGATAATGCCTCGGCCACTGCCAGCAATGAGGCCGCCTTCTAAATCAGTCATGGCAACCGTTGGTAGACCATACTGTTCGCCAATTCGAGAGGCGATGATGCCTTGAATCCCTGCATTGCCCTGCATACGCACGGTTAAGGAGTATTTGCTGTCGTTATAAAGCCCGGATGCAATCTCTTTTGCTTGTTTAAGCATGCCTTCTTGTTGGGCTCGGCGATTTAAATTATCTGAATCAAGTTGTTCTAGGTAGACCTGAGCTTGGGGCGCGGTATTGGCGGTTAAAAACTCAAATGCTGTCGTAACATCACTGACACGACTGGCGGCATTGATACGAGTGGCGACTTGAAAGCCCAAAAATTCAGCATCGTAAGGCTGGCCATTATTGTCATTCAACTGACGCATCGCTTGCCAGGCAGGTGATTGAAATTGATTAATAAACTGTAAGCCTGAAAGCACAATGGCTCGGTTGTTTGGGCTTTTTAAACTGACACTATCGGCCACGGTGCCTAGGGCGACATTTAAAGCAAGTGACTTGAGAGAGGGGGCATCAGCAGAGAGTCGACCTGCATCAATCAAAGCTTGTCTGACTTGAGACATGACAATAAAGATAACGTAGCAGCCCGCGACCGTTTTATCATATTCACACCCCGCTTGTTGAGGATTGACGGTACAGGTTGCACTTTTAGGCGGGCCTTCTAAAGGCATTTGATGGTGGTCGGTGACACAGACCTTAACCCCTGAGGCCTTGAGGCGTGCAATTCTCGCCTCATCACTTGAGCCTTGATCGGCTGAGATAACCAATGCAATGGGTTTTGGAATATCTAAAATTCGATCAACGACTTCATCAGTAATACCATACCCAGATTTACGCTCGCCAATGATGTGAACCACACGAGACTCTGGTACGCCAAAATGGGTGACAAGAGCTGTTTTGGCAACCCAAGCAGAGGTCACGCCATCCGTATCATAATCAGTTGCAAGCACAATCACACCGTCCTCTTGAATGGCCTGGGCAATTAATAAAGCGGCTTGTTCAGAGTTTTTTAGGGCGCGAGGGTGTTGAATATATTTTAGCTTAGGATAAATGACTTTTTCTAAGTCTTCAACCGTCTCTGTTCTACTGGCCACAAGCTGCGCTTGAAGTGCTGTTAAGCCAAGGGCTTGTGCCGCTTGATAGACATCAGCATGAACGGGACGTTGTACAATTTTAGGTGTTTTTATCATGCAGGGAGTTTAACAGAATGAGCAGGCTGCATGAGGGATTGATACGTCTTTTTAGGGAGATGTTTGCTGGTTTACAATCGTTTGGGGGCTTGTTCAGGATCGCTCATCTATAGGTTAGGACCAAGTGTCAAGAAGGTTTCCCAATAACAGGTCTTCTGTTTTGATGACTTTTGCTAGGCTTTGAATGGTTTGTGAGGTTT
>JAADDM010000150.1 GCA_013153955.1 Gammaproteobacteria bacterium
ACCAAGCTTCATGCGTTTTGATCTCTTCACTTAACTGTTTAAGAAAAAGGGCTTCGCTTGAAGCAGTATAGTTTAGGGCGTCGTTAAACCTGCTCACCACATCAAACTTATCCTCTAGCAGCACAATCTCTTCAATAGATTGAACGCCAATACCTTCAATTTTTGCAGCACCCTCATTTAAGTTATATGCCTTTAAAGATCGATCCCCCGCGTGTAATCTTTGAAACTGTGCTTCAAATAGATTACGCGCATCATACAGCTGAATATTAGTACCAACCTTTTCACCTCGGTAGTTAATGGCTGTGGTTTCGGCTGAATCCGACTGTTGATTGCTTCGCTCAATGCTACCAGATTCATGGCATGCACCGTCCAGAGAAAAGCAGAAATCTACCCCCCCTAAATATAACGTAGAAACACCTAGATAGTGCGCAATACCAAATAGCGCATTCGTGACAGTAGGACCGTCTGAAATAAAGTTATCTTCGCCGCCTTTCGCCCATGGAAACCGTCGTCGACTATAGACCTTTAAGCCGGACCATTGACGAATTAAAGGCCGATAAGGGTGCTCTCCCGTAATCAAAATACTGTTTTTTTCAAACCCGTACATCTCTTTTGAGTATTCTAATATGAGAGGTTGCCCGTCAAACACGCCGATAAAGTCAGGGGTTATTCCCTCTTTTTGGAGTCTTTTACAAATTCTACTGGCGGCAAAAATCCAAATTTTAGCTTGGTTCTCTTTTATCCAAGGAATAATAAGATCTAAAGAGGGCCCTCCCCCAAGCAAGATACCGGGAACATCGCCTTTGAGTTGTTGTTTAATGCTCGATAAGGGGGTTGGACGATCACAAACACTTTCTAATTGCTGGTCAAATGCGTGTGTAAAATCATGGTTATCCACTCGATCAATTTGGAAATGGCTGAACAGCTCTTTATATTGCTTTTGAATAGACGCATACCTGCCTTTCGCTTCAAGCGTGACCAATGCGCTTAATAAAAAAATCGCATTGCGAATGGCATAATCTTGATACTCCACGTAAAGCTGTTCAAATTCAAACACTTCAAAGCTAAACAGCTCTATTCTAAAGTGCTCAGAATCTGATAGAATTTCAGCTCGACTATTTTTTATATGCTCAATGACCTCTGGGTAATCAATCACAACAAATCGTTGGCCGCTGGTCGATATTTGAGATAAGTAATCCAGAATAAGACCTGAATCGCTGCCCAATACCACAAACAACTTATCTTCTAGTAGTGCTTCTCCTATCGTTTTTTGATAGAGCAATGCAGAAGGGGTTTGGTTCAACATTTCTGGAAAGTAGCCATCCAGGACGGTTTCATTTTGATGTGTTGTAACGATACTAAGACTCACTCGTACTACCTTCTAAATTATAGGGTTCGACTAATTTAATGCGGTATCAAACGCGATGGGCGGATTAATGGGCTTGAGTTCTAGGGCTTTTTGAGTAAAAACCAAGTAATATCATCCAAGGGGAACTCAGGATCACCGTGGTAAACAAATCCATAGTCCGCCAAGGTTAACTCGGGGTATTTCGCCATCATCTCACCGGCAAAATCACGCTTGAAGTATTTACCATCGTTGCCTCGGTACTTAACCATAACGGGGGTTGGGTTATAAGATTCTGCAATCAGCACCCAGCGACTAGAGGACTCATACAGCTTTTCATACATTTTAGGCAGCTCATCTGGGTTAATGTGAATCAACACACCCAAAATCATAGAGAGCTCGTAATGTTTACCGACAGAGAAATCTAAAGCTGATTGGTGAAAAATCTCAGTACAACCGCCCCATTTTTCCAGCTCAGCTTTAGCAAAGGCATTAATTTCAACGGCTGACAACGCCATAGAGGCATCCAAATTCGCTAAGCTTCTTAGATTTAAGCCTATATTAGACCCAAACTCAATGACTGAATCCAGTTTACCCGTTCTCCCAAGTATCTTAGAAAACAGCGCCATTTTATTTTTTAATAGGTCATCGTTATTATTACGTTGGCTGTAAGCATCTCCAAACTCACCCGCCCAAAAAGACTCTTGTTCTGTTTTATATTCCATCGCTGATTCCTTTTATCTTATTTATAACGAGTGTAAGCTAAATGCAAAGCAACCTTATAGCCACTCTTTACCCACCGCTGTTCCACGTTGGATGTTTTTGTGTGCAACTTGTCCCAATATTCTGTCTATATATTTTGGCGCAATTCCATAGCCAGGTCGTATGCTTTTAACATGCTCAGAGGTAATCTTCTCGCCTACTTGAAGCGCTTTTACAAAGTAAAGCGAACGCCTAAATTTAACATTTTCAAGCTCACTAGACTGCCTGCCATAATCCACTTTCCCTAAAGAGGACCATGCGGTTTTCACACCAGAACACAGCGCCTTTAAGTCAGTTTCCTCTAATGAGAAACTATCATCAGGGCCTCCGCCCTTACGGTCTAGGGTCACATGCTTCTCGACAATACTTGCCCCCATTGCAACACTGACAATCGCTGTTGTATTATCAAGCGTATGGTCAGATAGGCCAACGGGGAGGTCAAAATGGTGCTGCATATCTTGCAAGGTACGCAGGTTATAATCTGCGGCGGGTGCGGGGTAACCACTTACGCAGTGTAAGATAGCAAGTGCCTGACAGCCGGCTTCACGCGCGGCATTAACGGCTTCTTTAATCTCTTCTAGATTGGCCATTCCCGTAGAAATAATCATCGGTTTACCGGTTTGAGCAACGTATTGAATTAAAGGCAGGTCAATCGCCTCAAATGAGGCGATTTTATAGGCCGGTGCATTCAGGTCTTCGAGTAAATCAACGGCGGTCTGGTCAAAGGGAGAGCTGAAGATAGTGATGGATTTTTGCCTTGCATAGTCAAACAATGGCTGATGCCACTCCCAAGGCATATAAGCTCCTTTATAAAGGTTATATAGGCTTTGTCCATTCCATAACCCGCCTTCAATTATAAATTCTGGCGAATTCATATCCATAGTAATCGTATCAGGTGTATAGGTTTGTAACTTAATCGCATCTGCACCACTACGCTTTGCCATGTCAATAATTTTATAAGCATTCTCAATACATCCATTATGGTTAGCCGACATCTCAGCAATCACATAAGGGGGATAATCTGTACCAATACTGCGCCCATTAATGGCAAATTTTTTAGGTTCTAACACACGCACTCCTTTGATTATAAAACGGTAGGAAGCGAGGCTTCCCACTCCTTTTTTAACATTCCAAAACAGTGTATATCATAATACTGCCCTTTTAATAGATGCTGTTCGCGAAGAACGCCTTCGAGTACAAACCCTAACTTTTGATGTAGGTGGCGCGATGACTTATTAAAAGCAAGCACCTCACCGATGACCTTAACACCAGCTAATTCGGTAAATATTTTTTTAAGTGCCTGTTGCGCCATTCTAGTCCCTGCCCCACGCACCGCAAATGGGTCAATATAGAAGCCCCACTCATAAACACCACCCTCTTCGCTTAGCTTTTGTATCTGTAAAAACCCAATAGGTTGGCCAGCTTCTTCATAAAGGTAGAGCGTTCTAAGTGCTGAGTATTTGCTGGCTTCAAACCATTCGATATGCTCATCCTTATCAATCTCTTGCTGTGAAAACATGAATTTCTTAATTTCAAGGTGGTTTCGCCACTCCCTGATTATCTCTAAATCATCCGTTCTAAGCGCCCTTAAATAACCTTCCATTATGTCAAATCCAATAAAATTTTAACGACCCTTTCACAGCCGAGTCCATCTAATACATTAGAGGCATTCAGTGATAATTGTTTGAGCTGATTTTTAGATAAGTGCACCAAATCCGAAAGGGCTTTCGGTAACGCATCTTTATCAAAGACAAGCGCAATTTTCTGTTCAGAAAGTACCTTCATAATCTGCTGTTGATTATTAGCTAACATCATAACCATAGAGGGTAAGCCAAGAGAGCAACGCTCCCAGGTCGTTGCCCCTGCTGCGCCAATCGCAAAGTCACTGTTTGCCATAATCTCAGCCATATTATCGACACTCACTAATACCTGTGTTTGATAACGCATTGTTTTAGCTTGACGCTGTACTTGAGTCAAATGAGGTGCCGTCGCCCCCAAAACCACTGTTATTTGTAAGGTATTGGGGAGCGAAAGTGTATTAAGAAAGTCTAAAATTTGTCCTGTGACATTACTTTGATCAACGCCCCCCATGGTAATTAAAAGCTGTTTAAAGCTAGGCGCATCTCGGTGCTGTAAACTAAACGCTCGCCATTGAGAAAAACTGGGCGCAAGCAGTGCGTATTCCGCACCCAATAGGCTATGACAGGCCTTTGGCACTAACGACTGATAATCTTGAACCGCTCTCCCATAAGTCTGGTCAAGCAGCACATCACAAAGATGCTTTCGGTTGGCTAAGTCATCAATCACCATGAGCTTTTGATTGCTCTTTGTAAGCGCACTCTGCCATATTCGGTCAATCGCATAATGGTCAACAATAAGCCAGCGAGGAGCGTACTCTTTTAAAAAGACCTGACATTCAAAAGCATCTTCTTGCTGGGTTGCCCCCAACCAAGCAGCATACGTTAAATCGGTCGTTGCCACATTTGAATCCGTCACTTCTCCGTTATTGAGCAACTCTGTGGAGGGGTTTAATAACAACCTAAAAACAAAAAAACCTTTTTGCTCAATCTGCTCAATCAGGTGGCCTTTATGGGCTCTACAGATAAAAGAGACCTCTGCGCCGTTTGACTTTAACGCCTCCGCTAAAGTTAAACAGCGCATGACATGCCCTATTCCGATCTTAATTGAGGCATCTACACGAATCACAACCTTGCTGCCCATTAACTGATTAGACATTGTGATGCAGCACTTGATACATTAACTCAGCCCTGTCCCAATCGTCTTGCGTGTCAATATCTTGAACAAGGTACCTAGGCAAAATGTAAGGTGATGTGTGCTCTGAAAAAAGTGGTAATAGTTGCTTAAACGCTAAAGCCGTTCCCCAATAAAACTGACCAGCATCATGATAGGCAGGCTCTAAATCCTGAGAACGAAGCTGGAAGCTTTCAGGCTGAAACATCTCTAAACGATGTGTATTGGTTACTTTAAAGGCTCTCTGAATCGGAGAGGCAAATTCTGAGACACTAAAACAGTAATCAGCCCCACTCTCCTGTCGTTGCCTCAGGGCTAAGGACAATATTTCAGCGGTGACAAAAGGGGCGGTTGCATACAAGCAACAGACTTCATCAACTTGTTCGCCCGCCTGTTCATACCACTCTATCGCATGTTTGATTACGGGAAGTGTGCCGGTATAATCATCTGATAACACGCAAGGTCTGACAAAAGGAAATTCAGCCCCATAAGCCTTAGCCACTGAGCCGATCTCTGAATCATCCGTAGAGACTATCACCTTATCAAAACAGCCACTTTTTAAAGCTGCGTCTATTGAATAGGCGATCATCGGCTTACCAAGAAAAGCCTTAATATTTTTTCGCGGAATGCGCTTGCTGCCGCCTCTTGCGGGGATAATACACAATCTCATTGCAGTATCTGCTTTAAGACAGAGATGACCTGATCTTGATCTTCTATCGTCATCGCATGAAATACAGGAATGCTAATGGTTTGATGATAATAGGATTCTGCATTCGGGAAGTCGCCTTCTGCAAACCCTCTCTGCTGGTAATAGGGCTGGGTATGTACGGGAATATAGTGCACATTAACGCCGACCCCCCTGTCTCGTAACTGTTTAAAAACTCCTGCTCGACTTAACGTAACCAGCTCTGGTTGAATCAAAATAGGGTATAGGTGAAAAGCGGACTCTGTCTCTGAGTGCTGCATAGGAAGCTTCAACGGAAGTCCTTGTAAAAGATCATCATAACGCTTAGCAAAGAAGGTACGTTTTTCAATAAACTCATTCAAGCGCATCATCTGACTTACGCCCAACGCGGCCTGAACCTCCGTCATTCGATAGTTAAAGCCTAAATCAACCTGCTGATATACCCAAGGACCTTCGGCTTCACTCATTAATTGAGCATCACGCGTCACACCATGACTTCTCAGCAGCTGCATTTTCTCAGCCAAACCAGGCTGGTTAGTCGTTGCAAGGCCACCTTCGGCAGTGGTAATGATTTTAACAGGGTGAAAACTAAAAACGGTAATGTCAGAGAACTGGCACCCGCCGATTGGCGAGCCTCTATATTGACCACCAATGGCATGAGCGGCATCTTCAATAATGCTAAAGCCATACTCAAGGCTCAGCGCATGGATTCGCTTCATATCACAGGATTGGCCGGCAAAGTGAACGGGAATGACAATTTTAGGCAGACAACCACGAGCTTTAGCCTCTTTTAATTTTTGCGCTAAGGCGTGTACACACATCGTGTAAAGATCAAGATTAATATCGACAAAATCAACATCGGCACCACAATATAGCGCGCAGTTGGCGGAGGCAACAAACGTATTAGGACTGGTCCAAAGCACGTCCCCCTCACTCAATCCAAGCGCCAAACAAGCGATATGTAACGCAGAGGTTGCGCTGTTAACGGCAACCGCATAATCCGCCGAACAGTAGTTGGCGACACTCGCCTCAAATAAAGGAACTTGCGGACCTTGCGTTAGGTAGTCTGAATGTAGCACCTCAACAACCGAATCAATATCCGCTTGAGAAATTGACTGTTTTCCATAAGGAATCATCTAAACGACTTCCTTAAACCATCTGATTATAAGTTTTGAGGTCATCGATAGACAAAAACTCTGGATTACGACCCGAACAGTAAGCAAACCCTTGTTGAACGGGTTTACCCTGTTCATTCAAGCGAGTTGTTTCATAATCATTACCTCTTTGCGTAAAGGTAATGGTCGGGGTAATGACATAAAAATCACTAAATTCGATGGTGTGCATAGAGTCATCTTCTGGGCACATAATCTCATGCAGTTTTTCACCTGGCCGAATCCCAATAATTTCCAACTCTGCGCCCGGCAGCATCGCCTCGGCTAAATCCGTGATTCGCATAGAAGGAATTTTAGGCACAAAAATTTCTCCACCATGCATTCTCTCAAAATTTTTCAAGACGAAGTCCACACCATCTTGCAAAGTAATCCAAAAGCGGGTCATTCGTGTATCCGTAATCGGGAGTTTGGTCGCCCCTTCGGCAATTATCTTTTCAAAGAAAGGCACAACAGAGCCTCTTGAACCCACCACATTACCATAGCGTACCACTGAAAATTTCGTGGGTAAGTCGCCGGCCATATTGTTTGCCGCCACAAAAAGTTTGTCTGAAGCAAGCTTGGTTGCCCCATACAGGTTAACGGGGTTAGCGGCTTTATCTGTTGAAAGTGCGATCACGCTTTTTACTTTATTCGCTAACGCAGCCTGAATGACATTCTCTGCCCCAATAATATTGGTTTTAATACACTCCATCGGGTTATATTCCGCCACAGGAACATGCTTTAAAGCGGCGGCATGGATGACATAATCAATCCCAGCCATCGCCTGCTTTAAACGATCGGCATCCCTAACATCGCCTATAAAATAACGCATTTTGTCAGAAGAGAACTTTTGCTGCATCTCATACTGTTTTAATTCGTCACGCGAATAAATCACAATTTTTTTGGGGTTAAAACGATCTAATAAGGTTTGAACATACTTGTGGCCAAAAGAGCCCGTTCCGCCCGTAATGAGAATACTTTTATCATTGAACATGTTGAATCCTTAATGAGAAAATTGATACATTCCAAAAAATGCTTATACGTTTAAACCCAATAAATCTCGATAGCGACTTTTCGCCTTAAGGACCTTGTCCAAATACAGGCGAGTTTCATTAGATTGATGCTGATACCTTAAGGTACGATAAACTTGTTTAGGGTGCAACTGATTCACTCTTAAAATTGCAACATCAGGCGTTTTACCAAACAATTTAAGCGTTTTGGTAATCCCACCGTTATAGGATGAGATAGAGATCATCTCTTTATTTTTAGCATTTCTAACACCCTGAAGGTATTCGCGCTTTAGTAAGCTTAAATAGGCGGTGCCCATTCGAATATTGTTTTGTGCATCAAATAGCTCAGCACGGTTGGGCTGTCCATCTTTACCATCAATAAGTTCATAAACATCTCGGCCTGCTGATTCTGCTTTTAACTGCATTAAACCGAGCGCATTTGACTTACTTACCGCCTTTGAGTTAAAGCCACTCTCAACCTCCATAATGGCAAAAATAAGATCCTCTGATACCCCATACTTCTGTGCATAATCCGCCACCCAGCTTTGATACTTTTCAACATGATGAGGCAGTTTATTTTCAACTAATGGAATGTGGACAACTAAGTATTTCAGGCTACCATCGATAATTTCTTCTGAATGATTCTTTAATAGATAGTCAGCATATTGACT
>JAADDM010000170.1 GCA_013153955.1 Gammaproteobacteria bacterium
TGGATGAAGAGGCGCTTGAAGATGTTCAAATTGAAAACATCACCCGTAAAACCATGCCTAGAGATTTTGAGCGTAATACTAAAATTCACCAAGCTTGGATTTTAAGCCGCGTCTAAATTGAGTTTAGAGTAAGTTGATTTCGCATCAAATTAACCGCCTTTGGGCGGTTTTTTGGGTTTTAGAGGGAGGTATTAGAGCGGATGTTGAGGCGTTTTCTATTCTTAATCAGGCCTATTCTGGCTTTGGAAACCAATCATCAATCCTGTTTGTAAAATAGTAAGCTGTCAGTCCTATCCACTCACGCCATGCGGGTTCAAGGGCTTTTAAATGATCAAATAGGTCAAAGTCAAAGGTGCGTAAATCTGCGTGGTTTGAGTAGTAATCAACAGGGTAAGGAATGACCTTGACGCCGTGTTGTCTGGCAATGCCTACCGCTCTAGGCATATGGTAGGCTGAGGTAACTAGAAAATAAGTGCCAGCTGCTTGTTGTGATTCGGCAGAATATGTAGGCAGTAGTGGCTTTGTGTATTTAAAGTTTTCATCGGTGTTTCGCGCACGCGATTCAATGATGAGGCGTTCGGCATCAATGCCAACAGCAGTTAATAGGCTTCTCGATAGATCGCCTTCCGTTGCTGTATTTTGCAGGTGAAGTGATCCGCTCCCACCGGTAAATATAACGGGGGCATTCGGATAGGTTTTTGCCAACATCGCTGCGCCAATATATCGGTCTCCACCACTGCCTAGTTCAGCAACTTGCCAGCTTATTGATCGCTTTAAGTCCTCTCCGCCACCTAAAACAAGGATGCCATCAATCTCTGAGGGAAGCATCTTTGGGGAGGAGAACCGAGACTCTAAAGGAGCCATGAGATAATCGCTTACAGGGTAAGCCATTAATATAAAACTCAGTAATGCCGTTGGAATGAGTAGTATTTTCGCAGCCTGTATGCGGTTAAAAATGAGCAGAAAGCTTGCGATGACAAGGAAGAAAATAATGAGGTTCCCGGGACTTAAAAAGGCCCAAGCAATTTTGGATAAAATAAAAAATAAATCGTCTAAATTTGGCATGTCAGCTTCCTTAAAGGGTCACGTAGTCTGGTTAAATGGGGGCTTGATAGAGGTTTCTTTTGAATGGTTTTAATTGACTAGATGAAATAAAGTTTTTACTTCAGGGCTTGAAAGTATTTTTTTAGTCCTTATATTTTAGCTAGTTAAGAAGAAATAGTTAAGGAGTTTAGCCGTTATGATGGATAAATTTACCACCCAGTTTCAAACCGTATTAGGCGGTGCCCAATCACTTGCAATGGCACAGAATCATAGCTTTATTGAGCCGATTCACATTTTGTCTATTTTAGCGGATGAGCAAAGCCACTTGTTGCAGCTTGCACAAGTGAACAGCAGTCAATTAAAAGAGGCTATCGCTGAGAAATTAGCGAATATGCCAAAAGTAAGTGGGGCAGATAATGCTGTTCAGTTATCACAGCAATCCACAAAATTATTACAGAACATGGAAAAGCAGGCAACCTCACTGGGCGATACTTATATCGCAAGTGAGCTGTTTTTTACCGCACTGTTAGAGAGTAACGACTACGCAGCCACCTTATTTAAAAAGGCAGGCGCAACCGTTAAAACAATACAATCCGCTATAGAAGCGATACGAGGAGGCGAAAACGTGAACGATCAAAATGCAGAAGAGAACCGCCAAGCATTAGAAAAATATACCGTAGATTTAACCGCATTAGCAGAATCAGGGAAGCTAGATCCTGTGATAGGGCGTGATGATGAGATTCGTCGTGCTATTCAGGTGCTACAGCGTCGTACCAAAAACAACCCTGTTCTCATTGGTGAGCCAGGAGTCGGTAAGACCGCAATCGTCGAAGGCCTTGCACAGCGTATTGTGAATGGCGAAGTGCCAGAAGGTATTAAAAATAAGCGTGTTTTATCACTTGATTTAGCAGGGTTACTGGCCGGCGCTAAATACCGTGGGGAATTTGAAGAGCGTTTAAAAGCCCTCTTAAAAGATCTCGAGAAGGAGGCTGGCAACGTCATTCTATTTATTGATGAAATTCACACCATGGTCGGCGCGGGTAAGACTGAAGGCTCTATGGATGCCGGTAATATGCTTAAACCTGCATTAGCACGTGGACAGCTTCATTGTATTGGGGCTACCACTCTCGATGAATATCGTCAGGATATCGAAAAAGATGCTGCATTAGAGCGTCGTTTCCAGAAGGTCATCGTTGATGAACCAACGGAAGAGGATACTATTGCCATTTTACGTGGCTTGAAAGAGCGATATGAGATTCATCATGGGGTGGATATTGCCGATTCGGCGATCATTGCAGCTGCGCACCTATCCCAGCGTTACATCACGGACAGACAGCTACCCGACAAAGCGATTGATTTGATAGATGAAGCGGGTTCAAGAATTCGTATGGAGATTGACTCAAAGCCCGAAGTGATGGATAAGCTTGATCGTCGATTGATTCAGCGAAAAATTGAGCAAGTTGCGTTAAAGAAAGAGAAAGATGCGGCGGCTAAAAAACGCCTAGCCATTCTTGAAGATGAGATTCAGCAGCTTGAGAAAGAGTATTCTGATTTAGAAGAAATTTGGAAGCGAGATAAAGCTGCGCTACAAGGGGCTCAAAAGTTTAAAGAGGCACTTGAAGCCGCCAAAATTGAGTTGGATGCTGCGCGACGTTCGGGTAACCTTGCTAAAATGTCAGAAATTCAGTACGGCAAGATTCCTGAGTTGGAAGAAAAAATTAAGTCGGCAGAGCTGGCGGAAGAGGAAGCAGCAAGTGGGTCAGAGCAACACCTTCTAAAAAATAAAGTGACCGAAGAAGAGATTGCAGATGTGGTCGCTCGTTGGACTGGAATTCCGGTCTCTCGCATGATGGAAGGCGAACGTGATAAGCTGCTTAAAATGGAAACAGTGCTTGGTGAGCAGGTCATTGGTCAAAAAGAAGCCATTACGGCGGTTTCAGATGCGATTCGTCGTTCAAGAGCTGGCTTAGCAGAGCCGGGACGCCCAAATGGGTCTTTCCTGTTTTTAGGGCCAACAGGCGTGGGTAAAACAGAGCTGACCAAAGCCTTAGCTGACTTCTTGTTTGATACGGAGGATGCGATTGTCAGATTAGACATGTCCGAATTTATGGAGAAGCATTCGGTCTCTCGTTTAGTTGGTGCACCTCCGGGCTATGTAGGCTATGAGCAGGGCGGCTACTTAACAGAGGCCGTTAGACGCAAGCCTTACTCAGTGATTTTGTTAGATGAGGTTGAGAAAGCACACCCTGATGTCTTCAATATTCTATTGCAAGTATTAGATGACGGACGATTGACTGATGGACAAGGCCGTACGGTAGACTTTAAGAATACCGTTATTGTTATGACCTCTAATTTAGGCTCACAAATCATTCAAGAGAAGGCTGGGGTTGCCAGCTACGATGAGATGAAATCGGATGTCATGGAAGTGGTCGGTGGCCACTTTAGGCCTGAGTTTATCAACCGTATTGATGATATTGTGGTCTTTCATCCGCTTGATAGAGAGCAGATTCGTGCGATTACAAGCATTCAGCTACAAGGTCTAATTAAGCGATTATCTGAGACTGAAGTAACTCTGTCACTGGATGAGGAAGTGTTGGATGTCCTAGGGGAGGCTGGATTTGATCCTGTCTTCGGAGCAAGACCTTTGAAGCGTATTATTCAGCAGCGGATTGAAAACCCGCTTGCACAACGAATTTTGCGTGGAGATTATCCTGCTGGTTCAACTATTGTCGTCTCTTATCAAGATAATGAGATTAGCTTTAGTTAGTTTTAGCCTGTCTACCTTTAGAAAAAAGGTAAGCCAAAGCCCTATTTACAGTATGTAGATAGGGCTTTTTTTTTCTTAAAATGTAGTCTTTCAACCTCTTATTAAAGAAATCTTCATAAGAAAGATTTATTTTTAGCTATTCAAATTTCTTATGCCTTATTAAAAAATTAAGGGCTTTTACCTATTATTATAGGGTTGTATTGCCAAAAACACCTTTCGTATGCTATGTATTACGTACTTTCGTGTTGCTTTTTTATATTAAGAAATCCTAATAACAGTAGCATCTATGACAGGTCAATTCTTTTAATTAGCTTAATCAGTAAAGAAGCGTAAGAATGGTTATGAAGACAAATGGCCATGTGTTTATTTTGTGTAAAAGAATCGAGTATTGAGCCATCAAGAGGAGCTTTAATCACTTAGGTTTCAGAAGTAAATACAGCGTGCCAAATATCACAAAAGTATCTCTTCACCAAACGAGGGTGTTTAAATGAAGAAGTTTCAAAAATTAATTATTGTGGGTGCAATGTTTGCACTTCCATCGGTCTCATATTCAGTGGGTATTAGTAATGCTGAACTCTCTGCCACAACCTGTTTCATGTGTCATGGACCAGAAGGGAAATATGTAGGCGGCACAATCCCTCCTTTGGCAGGCTACCCAGAATCCGTAATGGTCACTCAACTAAAAGCCATTAAAAGTGGTGCACGCAAGTCAACCGTTATGCAACGACATATCAAAGGCTATAGCGATGCAGAGATAGAAGAGTTGGCTAAATATTTTAGTAGCCTGAAACCCTAATTGAGTTGGAGAGAGCATATGAAAAAATTAAATCGTAGAGCAGTAATTAAGGCGGTGGCTGTCAGCAGTGTTGCCGTTCCAGTGGCATCATCATTAACGGGTTGTGTTACCGATGGCGTTAAGTCTCAAACAGAGGCAAATCCTGCGGGAAGTAATATTCGAGTAGTCGTTATCGGAGGAGGCTTTGGCGGGACAAGTTGTGCAAAATATTTAAAGCGTTTTGATGGTAATATTGAAGTGACTTTAGTTGAACCTAAGAAAACATACATGACGTGCCCGGGAAGTAATTGGTATCTGGCAGGCTTAACAGATGCAAAAAGTATTACTCATGATTACACGTCTCTTTCAGATATTCACGGGGTTAATGTCGTTCATCAGCGTGTCTCAAATATTGATGCAGCGGCTAAAAGTGTCTCTTTGGAGGATGGCACTATTTTGGGATATGATCGATTGGTCGTCTCCCCCGGAATTGACTTTAAATACGAGATGATTGAAGGGTATTCAGAAGCGGATGTTGATAAAATTCCTCACGCATACCAAGCGGGCCCTCAGACAGAGCTGCTATATAAACAGATTAGAGAGATGAAGCAGGGCGGAACATTTGTCATTGCGCCGCCTCCAAACCCTTTCCGTTGTCCTCCGGGCCCTTATGAGCGTGTCAGCATGATTGCGGACTATTTTAAAAAGAATAATCCAACCGCGAAAATTATTGTACTGGATTCCAAAAATAAGTTCTCTAAACAGAAATTGTTTCAAGAGGGCTGGGATGCGCTTTATGGGGATATGATTGAATGGATTCCAGCGATTGATGGCGGGGTTGTGACGAAGGTCGATGTCGCCACAAAAACGGTTTATAGTGAGTACGAAACCATTAAAGCTGATGTGATTAACCTTATTCCGCCTCAGAAAGCCGGCAAACTGGCCTTTGATGCTGGTCTCACGAAAGGGGATTGGTGTCCCATTAACCAAGAAACATTTGAATCAACGATTCATCGCGGAATTTATGTGATTGGCGATTCATCTATTGCAGGTAAAATGCCTAAATCAGGTCACTCTGCTGCAAGTCAGGGCAAAATGTGTGCGGCGGCGATGGTCTCTGATATTCATAATTGGGCACAGCCCAGACCTAAAAATGTCAATACATGCTATAGCTTGGTTGGCAGTGACTATGGCATTAGTGTTGCAGCTGTATATGAACTGCATGACGGCGTTATTGGTAAAGTTAAAGGAGCAGGTGGCGTGAGTCCTATGGGTGCCGATGATGCATTCCGTAAGATGGAGTCGAACTATGCAAGAGGTTGGTATAAAAGTATTACCGCTGATATTTGGCACAGTTAATGTAATGCTACTGTAAAGTTAGGCTACTTTGTTCTAATCAATTAGTAATTTTCTTTATATTTACCCCTTCAGCATTTATGTTCGGAGGGGTTTTTTTATGGACGCCTGACAGGGAAGCCATGCCTTTAGATTGATCGCGCACTATACTTGAGTTGTACTATGTTGACAGGAGTTATGTTTGAACTAGCCGTATAAATAAAGGGATCTGTTGAATGGGACTTTGGTGAGCTGTTAGAGAAAGGGGGGCTAAGAGGCGCTACGATTAAGGTTGTATTAGAGCTGAAATATACGGTAGACGCATAAATAAGCGATAAGGGCCTGTTAGAGTATTCAATATCGAAGGAGGTTTGGGTGGAAAAAAAACCCGCATAAAGCGGGTTCTTTTAGAAACGAGGGGTTTCTTAGCCGAAAACATCAGCTGTGATGTTCGCAAACCATGAGTGTGCATATAACACTTCACGCTTACGTAACTCAGCATCATAAGCGCCTGTTAAGCCCCCAGATCCTTTCACTTTGATGATTTTTCCATCTTTATAAGCATACACCATGGCAACTGAAATTCCGTCACCAGGCGCAATCACAGAGTAACATGTGTTAACCCATGAAGGCTCAACCATCTCAACGCCATTTAACAATGAAGCAACGGCTGCTGCACAGACTTTCGCTTCAGAGTTAGCTGCATAAGCTGACTTAGGCAGTGGTGAAGCAATCGCAGAATCCCCAACAACGTGGATGTTTTTGTGGATTTTTGATTCAAAGGTCTTATGGTCAATCGGGCACCAACCTTTGTCATTTGTCAGACCAGCTGTAAAAGCAATTTTGCCCGCTTTTTGGAATGGAATGATGTTCAATACGTCCGCTTTGAAAGTACCTGCTTCACAAGTGACTGTCTTAGAAGCAACGTCCACCTTAGTAACCGTTCCACCTTCAGACTTCTTAATCCACTTGATTAAGCTCTTGTCTGTGCCATAACCATAGTGGCGTTTCCAACCATCCATGAATAGACCAAACTTAGAGAATTTCTCTTTAGGATCAAGCACAACAATCTTAGAGTTCGGCTTGTGCTCTTTTAGGTATGAAGCGATTTGAGAAACACGCTCATAAGGCCCTGGAGGGCAACGGAAAGGATTTCCAGGAGGACAAATAACAACCGTTCCACCATCTTTCATCTCTTCAAGTTGCTTACGTAGCATGGCTGTTTGAGGGCCCGCTTTCCAAGCGTGAGGAATTGATGTATTAGAGACTTCAGCAGAATAACCTTCTACTTTGTCATACTTAAAGTCAACGCCCGGAGAGACGATACAACGATCATAACCTAGAGACTTTCCGCCTGCGGTAGAAACCGTTTGCGCTTTAGCATCAATGCCCGTTACTTGATCGAATACAACCTTGATGCCTTTGGCAACAAGCTTCTCGTATGTAAAGTGGATTGACTCTAATGTACGTTCACCACTTAACACTTCATTACTCATGAAACAAGTGTAGTAATCTTTGTTTGCTTCAACAATGGTTACGTCAATGCTTGAATCCATCTTTTTTAGGTACTGTGCTGCTGTTGCACCACCGATACCACCACCAACAATCACTACGCGTTTTGATGAAGCACTTGCTGTTGTCAATGCACCTGCAGCGACAACGCCCGCAGCGGTTGCTGCAGAGCTTTTAAGGAGTGTTCTTCTTGAGATATTAGTCATGTTCTATGCTCCCTATTTGCTTGAGTAGAATTCAATCAGTTGATCGATACCAGCTTGGCCGTGCTTATCATGCAGCTTCTTTAGCTTCTTCGCCATCTTCTTAGGCGCTTCACGCGTACCAGAGGTAAAGTCGTGTAGGTTGTACTGAAGATAAGGCTTCCACTGTCCTGCTAGAATACCTGCATCATCATCGGCTAAAGAACCTTCTTCTGAGTGACACTTTTCACAATATTTTTTGTGAAGCTTAGCGCCTTTTTTAGCGGCTGCTGAGTCAGAAGGTTGAGAAGCTGAGCTAAATTTTTGCTTTGAAAAGTATTCAGACATTGCTGCAATATCTTCTTCTGTATACCCTTTGGCAATACGCATCATGATTGTAGATGGTCTATCACCCATTGCATAAGCGTCCATAGACTCTACGAAGTAGTCCTTTGACATACCGGCAATAGAAGGCGTTGCTGGTCCGTGGCTGACGCCTCCTGGTCCGTGACAACCTGCGCACGTATTTCCTAGCATTTCACCACGGTCCATACCTGCATACGCAGTTCCAGACATCAGCATGCTACTAGCAAGCACCGCGCCTGCCATTAAGCTTAACTTAGCTTTTTTCATATACTCCTCCTCAGAAGTGT
>JAADDM010000179.1 GCA_013153955.1 Gammaproteobacteria bacterium
CTCGCGTACGCGTAATTTCATAATCCTCTAGCATGAGCAGCATAGAGATGGCAAAGACTTCATCGGCGTGAAAGCGACCTGAGTGGGTAACAAGCATGTTGTATCCTTTTAATGCGCATGTAAAGAAGCTTTCGTACGCAAAATTAAGTGAATTTAGTTTGAATGATATGCGCCATATAATAGCGTAATTTATTCATAATCGTCGGTTTATAGTCATGAATAATGGCTTTTAAAGGGACTTTAGACGGACTTAGTTGAGCGGATGTTTTTTTGAGGGGTTTTTACTCTATCGTGTGCTTAGTGGGTAAAATAGTTATTTTTTGATGCGCTACAAAAGAGATTTTTATGCTTGAGCTTATTCCATTTTCAGCCCCCACTTCAAATGATGCCCAAAGAGTGTTTCATGGCAGAGGGCATGCCTTTCCTGGCTATGAACATGTTTCGATTGATTGGCTCTCTCCGGTGATGCTGATAACACTTTATAAAGCGGTTGATGAGCAAGCATTAAAAAAGTTGGCTGAAAAGTTAAAACAGTCTGTTACGGATTGCCTGTCTGTTCAAGCACAGTACCGTTATTTAAATAGAGCACCTTTTGAGGTGGTACTCGGTGAACCGATAGCGAACTTAATTGCGACAGAAAATGGGCTTAAATATCATATTAGCCTAGGTAAAGCTCAGAATACAGGGCTGTTTCTAGATATGTCCAATGGACGAGAGTGGGTACAACAGCAAGCAAAAGGGGCGAATGTATTGAATCTATTTGCCTATACGTGTGGTTTTTCAGTTGCCGCATTAGCAGGGGGGGCGGAGCAAGTTGTTAATGTTGATATGAGTCGTCGATCGTTGACGGTTGGCAGAGAGAATCATCGACTCAACCAGCAAGTATTGAGTAAAGTAACTTTTGAAGGAGTGGATATTTTTAAGTCCTTTGGGCGGTTAAAAAAGCATGGCCTCTATCAGCTTCTTGTTTGTGACCCCCCTTCTTTTCAGAAGGGAAGTGTCGACATTAAACGTGACTACAAAAAAATTATACGACGTATACCTGAGTTTATGGCGCCCGATAGTCTATTGATGCTCTGTTTGAATTCGCCTGATTTAGATGAAGACTTTTTACTCGAAACAGTTAAATCAGAGTGCAAAGACTGTGTCTTTCAACGGGTGATTGCTTCTCCTGAGGTATTTGTTGAGGCGGTGGAAGGCAAGGGCTTAAAGGTACTTATCTTTAAATACCTACCCGAGCCGTCTCTTGTTTATTCAAACCCCGTATAGTATCTTGGTTAAGACGTTTTAGACATTTTTCCTGTTTTTTTTTATAATTTAAAGAGCTTTATATGTCCTCTCTTTCGACCTCTTTTGATCTTTCTATGTGGCAAACCGTACTGAATGCCTTGCCGCATCCGGTTTCATTAAATAGGCGAAAAGAGTTGTCTGGTGGGGCTGTTTACGGCGAAATCGTTCTGGTCAATACCGCTTTTGAAGCGCGTCTGGGTTACAGAAAAGAGGATATTAAAAATAGTGAGGTGTGGCTAAGTAAAGCCTATCCCAATCAGGACTATCAAACTTTTATCAGCCAGACATGGTCAGAAGCGCTTTTAAATGCCAAAAGAAATGGCACGAATGTTTTAGGATTGGCCTCTAGGATTCGCTGTCAAAATGGGCTTGATAAGTGGTTTCAGGTGACTTGTCATATCGATTATCCTATTTACGACCTTTATGACATTGTCGCTTTTGTTGAAATTGAAGCGCCAGAAGAGGCTATTTTAAAGCTGCAGGCCACGGCTGAAGCACTGATTAAAAATCATAATGCACTGTTGATCAAAGAGCGCCAGTTAAATGAGACGCAAGAGATTGCCCAAATAGGCAGCTGGGATTTAGACTTAAACACTCAAACGATTAACTGGTCAAATGAGATGTACCGTATTTTTGCGGAAAATCCTAGTGAACACGAGCCCACCCTTGATAAGTTTTTTCAGCGTCTTACCTCGGATGATGAGCGAGCGAAAACACAGATTGCGATTGATAAAGCATTAATGACGGGCTTAAAGCAACATGTGATTGTGCATGCCATGCGAGGGGATGGACGACAAGTTTTCTTAGAAGTGTTTGGTCAAGCCCTCTTTGACAGGGAAGGTAAGCCGACTAATATGGTCGGTTCAATTAGAGATGTGACGGAGTCGTTTGCCTCTCAGGCAAGGTTAACTGAGCAGAATCAGCTGCTTCAAAGTATTATTGATTCAGTGCCAGCTCGGGTGTATTGGGTCGATGGAAAGGGGGTGTATCAAGGGGCAAATGATCTGTTTTTAAAGGATGCAGAGCTCGAGGATCAAGCGGCTTTAATCGGTAAAAAAGATCAAGATTTAATTTGGTCCGCCACGTATGGAGAGGACTATCGAAAGGATGATCTTGAAGTACTTACTTCAGGCTTATCAAAACTGTTTGTAGAATATGATGAAGTCGATAGGCAAGGAAACCGAGTTGTTTGGCGATCCTCGCGAGTAGTGATGCGCGATGAGGCCGATCAAATAACGGGATTGCTTTGCATGTATGAAGACGTGACAGAGCGTCGGCAAAATGAGGAAACGCTACAAGAGCAAAAAAATAGACTCTATTATCAAGCAAATCACGATACGCTGACCCACTTGCCTAACCGCTGTTTGTTTCAGTTTCGCTTAAATGAGGCCATTTTAGAGGGCCATAAAAAGGGGCTTAAATTTTCCCTTCTTTTTATTGATTTAGATCAGTTTAAAAAGATCAATGACTCTTGGGGGCATCATGTTGGTGATCGAGTACTACAGGAAATTGCACGTCGGTTAAAAGGGCATATTCGACCGTTGGATACGCTGGCAAGATTAGGCGGCGATGAGTTTACTATCTTACTTAGATCCATTACGAGCAGTGCTGCGCTCTCAGAGTTCGTACAGAATATTTTGACGGATATCAAACGCGTGATTGTCGTGGAGGGAGAGTCATTCTATCTCTCGTGCAGCATTGGAATGAGCCGGTATCCTAATGATTCTCTGGTTGCAGAGGAGCTGTTAAAATTTGCTGATACGGCCATGTACCGAGCGAAAGATCAGGGCCGTAATAATGCTCAATTTTACACCGAAGAGATGACCCATGCGGCATTTGAGCACGTGTTAATGCAGTCTAGTCTGAACCAAGCATTGGCAAATAAAGAGTTTATTGTCTATTATCAACCCAAGGTGAATGCTCGCACAAATGAGGTCATTGGCATGGAAGCTTTGGTGCGTTGGCAACATCCTCGGTTAGGATTGGTTCCACCTAATCAATTCATTCCGCTTGCAGAAGAGATTGGTCTAATCGTTGAACTTGATCGCATGGTGATGACTGAGGCTATGCATCAAGTTTCACAATGGTATAAAGCAGGGCTATCACCGGGTGTTTTATCTTTAAACCTCTCTCCTAAGCAGTTGAAACAACCTGATTTTTTAGACTTTATTGTTAGTTCATTAGAGGAATCTGATGCGTTAGCAGAGTGGTTCGAATTAGAAATTACTGAAAATGAACTGATGAAAAATCTAAAAGAGATGCAGTTTAAATTAGAAAAAATTCAGGCGCTAGGCATTCAAATCAGCATTGATGATTTTGGGACGGGCTACTCCTCTTTGGCTTATTTAAAACGTTTACCGATTAAAAAGTTAAAAATAGACCGAGCCTTTATTAAAGACCTGCCCGAGGATGATGATGATTGCGTCATTACCAGTACCATTATTTTAATGGCACATAACTTAGGGCTTGAGGTGATTGCCGAAGGGGTGGAAACGCTCGAACAAAAAGCATTTTTGCTCGCTCATAATTGTGAATGTATACAGGGATGGCTTTATAGCCGTCCAGTACCTGCGATTGAGATGGAGGCGTATCTTATGCAAGCCCACTTAGCAGGGGCTCGTACTCTTTAGAGGCTGGCATGGGCGTGTTTAGAAGTGATGCCCGTTACTTAACGGCTCGAAAGGGGGTGAGTTTTTTCTGAACTTGCACAAAGGACATGATGGCAATATCTGGCAGGCCATTTTTAAAGTGCACAGGGCGTTCGCCTTGAATAAGGGGACGTAGATAATCTAAGGCCGCAGGGGTAATATCCATCCCATCTTCAGTTAAAAAGTTGTCAGGTACCGTCTTCTCAAGGTTTGCAACGGCCTCTAATTCAACCGTTTTAAAGCACCAAGTTAAAGGGTTTTCACCCGTAACTTCAATAATTGGCAGTACGCCATGCGCTCCACGCAGTGCCGCCTCCACCGAGGCTTTACCCGCATCATAAGCCATCTGCCAGTCTGTTTGAGAGACAATATGGCTCGCTGAACGCTGTAAGTAATCTGGTACTGCACAATGTGTTTTACTCTGAATGTGCTGGCTGACCATGTGAGATAGATAGCTACCGACCCCGCCTAGCTGGGTGTAGTCTCGTTCAAGCGTGTGCTCAATGCCTGCAATCGCAAGGTATTCACCTTGTTCATCCTGTAAGCCTTCGGACACCGCGCAGACACAGTAGCCTTTTTCAGAAATGAGTTGCTCAACTTTCTGAATAAATAGCGTTTTATTAAAAGCACGTTCTGCCGGCAGTAGAATCAGTGGCAGGTCTGGAATAACCTCTTTTGCAAGGCCTGCAGCCAGCGTTAGCCAGCCTGTATTTCTGCCCATACACTCCATTACAAAAAACTTAGAAGAGGTCTCATGCATGGAGATAATATCCAGGCTGGCTTCTAAAAAGCTGGTAGCGATGTATTTTGCAGCACTGCCAAATCCAGGGCTACAGTGTGAGAGGTCTAAATCATTATCAATGGTTTTTGCGACGCCCACACAGATAACTGGGTGGCCATGTTCCCCACAGTAGTCCGCTACTTTTTGTGCCGTCACCATTGAACCATTACCGCCGTTATAGAAGAAATAGCCAATCTCATAGGTTTTAAACACTTCCAGAACGCGTTCATACTGCGCCGTATTGTGTTCAAGCGGGTCTAGGTCAAATCGACACGCCTTAAAAGCAGCACCTGGTTGATGCTTTAATCTCTCTAAGGTCTCAGAAGACATATTAGATACGTCAATTAATGCCTCTTCTAGTACGCCCTTAATACCATTTAAAGCCGTGTATATTTTGCCAAATTGGTCTGGGTGTTTCTGTACCTTCTCGATGACGGCCGCGGCACTGGCATTAATGACCGCCGAGACGCCGCCAGCCTGTGCATAAAGCACATTATTAGCAGAGGGTAGGGCAGAAGAAGAACAGTATGTATCGGTCGTAGAAGAGTTCAAAAGCGGATGTCCGAATAGAGTAATGAGGAGAGTGTTATACGGTTTGTGGACGCATAACTAAAGCGGGTGGGTAACAGTCTGTTTCAAGACGCTTCTGGCCCGATAAAAACTGCTGTACGGGTTGTCCGACTAATTGATAACGCCAACCGCGCAGTAGCGGTTTAAGTGTCGCCTGCTCGCGAATAAGACAGAGCATATCGTGTCTGCTCGTAATTGAAGGCAAGTTCAAGTGGTAGTCAATGGAAACCTGTAAGGCAAAAGCCAAGCCTAATTGAACAAAGACCTCCTCTTGAGGAGTGGGTTTAAGGGGCTTGTCTGCCGGTTTAGGCCACTGTTTAGGGGTCATTGCAAAGACGGTATCAATACAGTCAATCCAAGCTTCGCCATGGGCCTTAATCGAGGAGGACTTAATATGGGGCACTTTATAGAGTGCCTGAACGGTTTCAGGCGGGCGCTTTGCCATCTGTACAATTACTTCATCATCCATGACCCATTTCTTGGGTTTATTCTCTGTGATGGCATGAGACTCTCGCCAGCTGGCAAGTTGATTCACGATGGCAAGCTGTTTAGGTTTTAGGGCTTTAATGCCTTTCACTTTTTCGCCAGCCATTTCAGGGGCTGGGGTGTATAAGCTAGAATCAAGTAGGCTTAGACAGTCTTCAGAGACAGCATTTAACTCCGCCTCGGTCAACTGCTGTAAACAGGTTAAATAGAGCGGAGCAAGGTAGCGAACATCATCCAATGCATACTCTATTTGGGCTTCAGTAAGTGGACGGTGATGCCAGTTAGTACGTGTTTGGCTTTTTTCGATGGTTACGCCGAGCTCGGCTTTGACCACACGGGCAAACCCTGCCATCTCTCCGTGTTTTAAAAAGAGGGCAGCCAGTTGTGTATCAAAGATGGAGACAGGCATTTGGTGGTCAAGCTGATACAATACTTCAATGTCTTGGCGGGCAGAGTGAAAGACCTTTAGCGTCTCTTTGTCGGTTAGCAGGTCAATCAGAGCCGCCAAGGGGTGTGCACTTCTGGGCGTGTCATTTTCAGCGAATACTGAATCCGAAATTAACAGAGGGTCAATGAGTGCGGTTTGTCCCAAACAGTCCTGAATTTGAACTAAACTAAGTTCAGAGAAAAAGGTGTCTACCCGCACAAATTCTGTGTCAATCGCAATCCAAGTAATGTCAGGGTTCTGGCGGATGCCTTGGCAGTATGAGATTAGGTCAGCTTCGGTTTCTACCGATAAATAGTCTTGTTTTTTCATAGCGTGAATTTTAACCGAATTCGAGTAGAAGCGTTGTGCTGAAACACTTTTTATCGTGATAAAATCATGCGCTATAGAGCACCTTGAGTCGCGTATTCATTTGGTTTGTTACTCAGCATGGGATGATTGAAAAGAGCTGCCCCGTTGGGTTGGATTAATATTGCTACTTAACGAATGGCTAAACAATGGTTAAAAGCAGAAGACATATCGTTTCATTTTATTTTACATTACGACAGGTAAGGATCACTTTGTGAAAGTCCAAAAAATTCATATTTTAGGCATCGCTGGTACATTTATGGGCGGTATAGCACAGATAGCAAAAGCGATGGGGCATGAGGTTACCGGCTCAGACAAAGCGATCTATCCGCCGATGAGTACTCAATTAGAACAGGCAGGTATCGCAGTCTCTGATGATCAGGATGTCAGTTTTTTAAAGTCAGAGCCAGACTCTGTGGTGGTTGGTAATGCAAAAAGTCGTGGACATGTTGCAGTAGAGGCGACCCTAAATACGTTGCAACCGTATACCTCCGGCCCCCAGTGGTTAGCAGAGCATGTTCTGCATGACCGATGGGTTGTCGCTGTTGCAGGTACACATGGTAAAACCTCAACCGCCTCGATGGTTGCTTGGTTATTAGAGTTCGCCAACCTGAATCCGGGGTTCTTAATCGGTGGCGTGCCTGAAAACTTTGGGGTCTCAGCACGCTTAGGTCACTCGCCATTTTTTGTGGTAGAAGCGGACGAATATGACACAGCATTTTTTGATAAACGTTCTAAGTTTGTACATTACCATCCAAGAACCTGTGTCCTAAATAACCTTGAATTTGATCATGCAGATATTTTTGACTCCATCACGGATATTCAAAAGCAGTTTCACCACCTGGTAAGAACTGTTCCGGGGAACGGTTTGATTGTGATGCCGACGGATGAACCCTATTTAGATGAGGTTATCGAGCAGGGCTGTTGGACGCCGATTGAGCAGCAAGGCTCTGCGGGCGAGTGGAGCTATAAGCTCTATCAGTCAGATGGGTCAGAGTTTGAAGTGCTGTATCGTGGACACTGCTTAGGACGTGTTACTTGGGGCTTAACAGGCTTACACAATGTACGTAATGCACTCAGTGCGGTTGCGGCCGCAGTGCATTGTGGCGTGTTAGCAAGAATTGCGGTGGAAGGCCTATCCGAGTTTAAAGGCATTCGTCGTCGAATGACCTTAGTGGGAGAGGTGAATGACATTAAAATATATGATGATTTTGCACATCACCCCACTGCGATTGAGACCACCTTAGAGGGGGCGAAAAAGCAGCGACAGGCTTCAGGAAAATCAAAAGGACGTTTGATTGCGGTATTTGAACCGCGTTCGAATACCATGAGAATGGGGATTCATAAAGCCACTTTACCCGCTGCTTTTAAGGCTGCTGACAAAGTGTATGCCTTTATTGATTCTGACTGGAATTGGCAGTTACCCACGGGAGAGTTTAGTCAGCCTGTTGAGGTCAATGACAGTTATGATGGGCTGCTGAAGCAGCTACAGTCTGACTTAGTGCCTGGAGATACCGTCGTCATGATGAGTAACGGCAGTTTTGGCGGTATTCATCAAGCACTTTTTGACGCCTTAAAAGCACAGTAGCGCTAAGAAATGTGGGCGTTGTTAGAAGTTGGTATTGTCATTGTATTGGTGCTTTGGCTTATCTGGTTTATTAAACC
>JAADDM010000090.1 GCA_013153955.1 Gammaproteobacteria bacterium
AACCCAAATCACCTGATGTTTAAGCATCTAGGAATCATATCAAAGTTTACGCCTCATAGTCGCCTTATCTCCCGTTAACTTATCACCTGTTGAATTGATACGCTATCCAACCGCCCCCCTTATCTACTGACCTAAAATAGGCTCTTCTTTAATCCCGACTTCAGAGATTACAAAACATAAATTACTGTGCAATTTCTTACCATCAATTAATAGCGATGTTCCGCCCGTGTCTTCAGGGTTGATTCGAACATCCCCTTGATACACCTTAATCAACTTACCTGTCATACAGCTATACAGCTCCACCTTTCTATCCAGCCCAACCCAATCCGACTGGAGGTTTTTGGCACTGTTGGCAATTTTGTCGCACCCTGTCATTGCACCTAAGCTCACCAAAATACTGCTCGCAATTAATAGTTTAATACCTATTTTTTTTGCTGTTTTATTTGCTTGCTGATTTGCTTGTTGGTTGACGTGTTTATCGCTTGTTGTAGATAACATACTTTATATTCCTATTTGGTTCTGACGGTTGGCCTTATTCAGCCAGATAAGCAGCGCTATTTTAAAATCTGAGTTGATGCTACCTCTCTTACCTATAATACTCCAACTCACTTAATCTTCTTGAGTCGGTATTCCAGCACTGTCAACTTCTGCGGCACTTGGGTGCGTGGCACTCTCTTTAATGCCCTCCCATGCGTTTACATAGGTCTCTTTATCTGCCAGTTTGGCAATATCACTCATCGAGTTCTCTCCTGAACCCGCTTCCTCTTTAACCGACGCCCAGCTAGAGGCTGAAACCGCTTTGGTATCTTCCCATACTTCGCCTGAAACTGACTTTGTATCCTCCCAAAGAGAGGAACCCAATGACTTCGCTTCACCCCATGAATCCCCTAGCCAGTCCGCTTGAGCAGTGACACTCACCGAGGCGAGTAAGATGACACACGCTAATCTCCTTAATCCCGTTAACCGAGTATTCATCTGTTTAATCATCGTGAAGAGACTCCTTTAGGCATCTGTTTTAAATTCCATTCTGTTACAGAAGAGTCTAAGGCGGAAGCGATGCGTTTACAACCCCTAAGAGAAGCTTTAACCTCTGCTTTGGCGTGCGTTTTTGTTTGTATTTTAGCTTGTTCTTTTACTTGCTCTTAAACTCGCTTACAAAGTGCTTTAATCTACCCTAAGCACGCCAAAATACATTCAGCTTAATTGTCTTTAAATAAAACAACCAGGTCTGGTTGTTTATGCTTAAAATACCGCTTCTAACCAACCCCTTTATCAATGCAACTCCAGAAAAGGCAGCCTTTGACACATTCACTTCTTATTATTGGCTACGTATGGCCAGAGCCAAACTCCTCCGCGGCCGGTACACGTATGATGCAATTAATTGAACTGCTCCAGAGCCAAAACTGGAACATCACCTTCTCCAGCCCCTCAACACAAGGCGAACATAGAACCGATTTGTCCGCGCTGGAGATTGAAGAGCATCCTATCGAACTGAACAACGAAAGTTTTGATACCTTTATACAGCGCCTCGCACCAGAGATGGTTATTTTTGACCGCTTTATGATGGAAGAGCAGTTTGGCTGGCGGGTCGAAAAACATGCCCCAAATGCCCTTAGAGTTTTAAATACCGAAGATCTACACAGCTTAAGAGCTGTTAGACAACAGTGCGTAAAAGAGGCTTTAAAAGAGACTCAACAATCCATCGACATAGACGCACTTGATTTGCATAATAAGGATGAATTATTTCGTCAAATGGCACAAACCGACCTTGCCAAGCGCGAGATTTCGGCTATTTTTCGCTGCGATTTAAGTTTAATGATTTCAGAATTTGAGCACGCCTTTCTGGTTAGTCACTTTCAAGTTCCTAGCCGCCAACTCTGCTACCTGCCTTTTTTATATCCAGAATCTGCTTTATCCAAACCGACAAACAACGACTATGACTTTCGCCAGCATTTTGTGGTGATTGGCAATTTTAGACATGAACCTAACTGGGATGCCGTTCTCTGGCTCAAGCAGTCCATCTGGCCAAAAATTCGTGCAGAGCTGCCCAATGCCGAATTACATATTTACGGAGCCTACCCCCCAAAAAAAGCCACACAACTGCACAATGAAAAACAGGGATTTAAAGTATTAGGCTGGACAGAAGATGCTTTTGAAGTACTCTCTCAGGCAAGAGTCTGTCTTGCCCCACTTCGATTTGGCGCAGGCATTAAAGGTAAGCTTGCCGAGAGTATGCTCTGCGGCACGCCCTCCGTAACCACCTCGATTGGCAGCGAATCCATGCTTAATTCAGCCAATGACAACTGGTCAGGAAGGGTTGCCAATACGCCTGAAGACTTTGCCGCAGCCGCCATCACGCTCTATCAAGATAAAACATTATGGCAAGCCGCTCAAAAAACGGGGACGGCATTGGTCAAATCACGCTATCTCAAGCCGCAGCCTCAACAGGCGCACTTTATCACACAGTATGAGACCCTTATTTCGACCCTAACCCAGCATAGACAGCAAAACTTTATGGGGGCAATATTAAATCACCATCATCACAAAAGTACCCAATATATGGCACAATGGATAGAAGCGAAGAACAGACCTTAATCCAGGTTAAACAAGCACAGTTAAATCAGCACCTCCAAGCACTGTCGGCAAGAATTCCCTACTGACAAATGCCTGAGATAGCTCCGCCTCCACACACAATTAATCAGCTAAACATAGCACGTTCAGATGGAACTAATATGACCGAAAAAAATGAAACCGCCGACCACTCAGCTCCTGAAAAAAGACAGCACCCTAAAGACCCTTTACACGGCCTATCCTTAAAAGTCATTGTGACGACTTTGGAAGCACAATACGGCTGGGAAAAACTGGCTGAGTTAATTCCGATTAACTGCTTTAAGAGCGATCCAAGCATCAAGTCGAGTTTAACGTTTTTAAGAAAAACCCCTTGGGCAAGAACCAAGGTCGAAGCCCTTTATATTCGCTCAAAAGAAAACTGGGGGAAATACAACAAAACAGAGTAAGCCCTTTTCTAAGCCCCATCCATAAAAAAACGGGCGTTAAAGCTGTGCTTTAACGCCCGTTTTGACCTTTCACGTCACCCCATTGAGTAACATGAAAAGCACTGAATAATGCTTTTGTTAATTACTTAAGCGTAACAACATATTCAGAGATTGCTTTCATGTCATCTGTACTTAAGCCAGCTGCCATAGGTGCCATCATGCCTGTCATAGGACCCATCTGCTCGCCGGCTTTATACTTCTCAAGCTTAGCCACAATATCAGCTGAAGCTTGGTTGTTTAGACGTGGACCTACGCCGCCTTCTGCACTTGCACCGTGACACCCTACACAAGTTGCGTAAGCTTTTTCACCGGCTGGCACAGCGATGACAGCTTCAACTTGAGTCACTACAACGACTTCTGGCTCTTCAGCTTTAACCGCAACCACTTCAACGGTCTCTGTAATAACTTCTGCAACAGGCGCTGCTTGTAACGTTGCCTTAGGAGCTTCAACAGCCGCAGGCTGCTTAACATCCATTGCACTCTGCGCCGCAGGTGCGGTTGTTGCTTCTGAAGACTCTTCAGTACAACCCGTGATTAGAAATGCGGCACTCAGTGCAGCAACCATTAGAGGTGCTTTTGCGTTAAATAATTTTTTCATGGTATTCCTTTTTTATCTATTAAATGGGCAACCCAGCACGTTCAAATTGAGAAGGCTGTTTTTACACAGGGCCTCTTTCATTACGTGAAGAATGCTCTAAATGTCAATCTCTCCATTCAAACAGCATCTAAAATACTGATTAAAGGGAGGTTTTTATATTTGTGCGTAGTTTAACAAACTTCTATTAGGAAACCCTAAAATAAGTATTAATATTTAAGTGAGTAGGAACTTAGGCTTTATTTTAATGGGGCACTAGCCCTATCCAAGTGTTAAAGCGCTTTAATTAGTTTTTCAATTCGCGGTACAGATACTGGTTTTAAGGTCTTCATCGGCTGTGCAAACAGGGATAACCTAAGTTCTTCTAATTGCCAACGAATATCTACCAGGCCTGGTAGGTTCTGGTATGCGCCCTCTTGCTTAAGTTGCTCAACCTGCTTTAGCAGAGGTTGTATCTGCCTAATCGCCAGCTGATCCTTACTGGGATCTTGATCAATTTTTTCAAGCCTTACCTCTATGCCTTTTAGGTAACGGTGAATCTGTTTGAACCAAGCATCGGGCGTATTGCGCACAAAATCTGAGGAGATTAATCCCTCTAACTGTGCCTGAATATCCGCAACCGAAGCCAACCAACGGGGATTTATTCGCCCCCGAATACGTTTGGCGATATTTTGATGCAGGGTAAAAATGGTATTGACCTCTTTAGAGATGGCATCTGCTGTCTCAATCCAGCCTAAGCGAACCTGTTCTAAGGTTTTTTCAAACTCTGCCTGCTGTCGAATCAACTCTGGTGCTGGAACTAATTGTGCCAATGCTCGGTCAATCACCTGCTGCGTTAAATCTTGGCAAGTGCCGTAAGGGGCATAACAGAGACAGGCTTTCTGTAACGGCAGTCGTTTTTTAAGATATTTAAGTTTGTCATGCAACTCATGGGTCATCAATGCCAGTACGGCTTGACCGTGGCTGTTGGCCGCTTGTAGCTCATCGCCCACCAACTCCAGGACAATCCGCACTGGCTCATCCTCTGCTCCCTTGCCCTTAGTCTGAGTTGGTGATTGTAATACCAGTGCAGGATAGACGGTCATCTCCGCACCGTGGCTTTTAATAACCTTAGCCTGCTCTAAATCCCCAAAATCCCAGCCTGAGATCACTTTTGAGACGGTTTTCTGTTTGGCCTGATGTTGCTGAATTTTAGCATCAACAAGATGCTGGTAGTCCTGCTTTAGGGCTTTCAAATCGGGCCCTTCGGCTATCTTTTTACCCTTGTCATCTTCCAGAACAAAAAAGGGGGTTAAGTGTGCAGGCAGCTCGACCTCTGTAAAATTACTTTCAGAGACACTCTGCTTCTGATTGCCTCGTCTATTCAGTGCCCACACCAGTTGGTGAAGATAAGACTCCTGGCGACCACTGCTAGACTTTCGCTCTGGCGACATCTCAGAGAGCACCAAATCGGCATAGTGTGGCGCAGGGATAAACTGTTTTCTAAGCAGTTTGGGCAGCGACTTAATATAAAACGCTGTCTTCTCTTTGAGTAACCCCGGTGTGAGCCATTCAAAATCTTCTGCGTGCAGTAGGTTCAGACTGGAAAGCGGTAGATGATAGATAAGCCCGTCTCTTTTCTGGCCGGGTTCAAAGTGATAGTCCACCGAAAACTGTAACTGGTTAGAGAGCTTAATTTGATCAGGGAAATCGCTTAGGAGTGATTCACAAGCCTGCTGTTTCATTAAGTCCTGCTCGGTTAAAAACAGGTCATTTAAGCTTTCAGGATCCGCTTGAAGCTGTTTTTTAACCCACTTTTCAAACGCAGGTTTGCTATAGATATGCGATGCAATGCGTGTGTCATAAAACTGATAAAGCACTTCATCATCCACCAAGAAATCGGGGCGACGTAACTTATGCTCTAGCTTCTCAATTTTCTGAACCAACTGCTGGTTATGCACAAAGAACTTAACTTTAGTAAACAGCTCTCCTTCAATTAAGCCGTGACGAATAAACAGTTTTCGAGCTTCAACGGGGTTAATCGGGCCGTAATTACAGTGTCGACGATTAATAATCGGCAAACCATATAAGGTGACTGATTCATAAGCCCCAACCTGCCCGTTTTTTTTCTGCCAATGCGGATCACTGTAACTGTGTTTAATCAAGTGTTTGGCTAGGGTCTCTACCCAACGAATATCAATGGCGGCATTATTACGCGCATAGAGTTTGGTGGTCTCAACCAACTCTCCCGACAACATCCACTTAGGCTTGCGTTTAAACAGCGTGGAGCTAGGGTGAATAAAAATTTTGGTGTTACGCGCACCTAAATAAGCACGTTCGTCATCTCGCATGGCCACATTACCCAATAACCCTGCAAGCAAGGACTGGTGTACCGCCACACTGTGCACCTCACTTAATCGTGCGGTCAGTTCATTCTCAGGCTTTTTTTGATGTTGGTTACTGTGGCCTTCAACCGCGTTAATCTCTTCAAACGGGTGCAGCGCCCCCACCTTCATACCGATGCGCTTTAGGCTCTGTTCAAGTTGTACCGTTAACTCATGCCACTCTTTCATTCTCATATAGGAGAGAAAATTGGTTTTGCATAATTTACGCAGTTTGTTCTGCGTTAAGTGACGACGTTGATGCTCATAGAAGTGCCATAAATTTAGAAAAAATAGAAAGTCTGAGCGTTCATCCTCAAAAGCCTTGTGCTTAACGCGCGCGGCCTGCATGGTCGTCTCATTAATATCTCGCGGATCTTGAATACTCAACGCGGCTGCGATAATCAGCACCTCGGCCAACACGCCATTTTTTTCGCCCAGTATCACCATTTTACCAACACTTGGGTCAATCGGTAGCTTGGCAATCTGACGACCTTCGGGCGTTAAACGGCGCTGATCATCTAGCGCACCTAACTCATGCAACTGACGGAAGCCATCGTTAATGGCTTTATCCGCCGGCGCTTCAATAAAGGGGAAGTGCTTTACATCGCCCAAATTAAGATTGGCCATCGACAGAATCACAGAGGAGAGCGAGGTACGGTGAATCTCAGGATCGGTAAATTCTGGGCGGCTGTTAAAGCTCTCTTCGTCATAGAGGCGAATACAGATACCATTACTGACACGACCACACCGCCCTTTACGCTGATTCGCCGAGGCTTGGGAGATTTTTTCAATCGGTAATCTCTGTACTTTATTACGGACACTGTAGCGACTGATTCTAACCAGACCTGGATCAATCACATACTTAATGCCAGGCACGGTCAATGAGGTCTCTGCAACATTGGTACTGAGAATGATTCTGCGTTTTTGTGAGAGCTTAAATATTTTCTGCTGATCGTTCATCGACAGACGCGCATACAGGGGAATAATTTCGGTATTTTTAAGGTTACGCTTACGCAAGACTTCGGCCGTCTCTTTAATGTCGCGCTCCCCTACCTGAAAAACCAACACATCGCCAAACGGGTCCTCTTTAGACAGCTCCTCTATCGCATCGGCAATCCCGGTATTAATATCCTGTTCAATCACATTACCCGCATCATCTTCATAAGAGGACAAGGGGTTATAGCGTAATTCGACGGGAAAGGTTCGACCAGAGACTTCTACCACAGGCGGTTTTTTACCGTTCACGGTAAAGTGCTCGGCAAAGCGTTGAGTGTCTATGGTGGCTGAGGTAATAATGACTTTTAAATCAGGACGTTTGGGCAGTAACTGTTTTAAAATTCCCAGCAAGAAATCAATGTTAATGCTGCGCTCATGCGCCTCATCAATAATAATGGTGTCGTAGTTACTTAAAAAATGGTCGTTGTGAATTTCCGCCAGAAGGATGCCGTCCGTCATAACCTTAATTAAACTCTGAGGTTTAACCAAATCTAAGAAACGAACCTGATAACCAACCAACTCCCCTAATGGAGAACCTAGCTCTTCGGCAATGCGTTCCGAGACACTACGCGCAGCAAGTCGTCTTGGCTGAGTACACCCAATACGCCCTTTCACCCCTTGCCCAGCCTCTAAGCAAATTTTGGGGATTTGCGTGGTCTTACCCGAACCCGTCTCACCCGCAATGATAATGACCTGATTATCTCTCACCAACTGAACCAGTTCATCCTTTTTGGCCGCTACCGGTAACTTTTCATCATAGCGGATTTTAGGCACGGTCAACGCTCTGGCTTCGGCCTTATCTAGCGATGCTTGCATTTTATGCACCCAGCTTAACCAGTCAGGATCGCTGTCAGATAACGTCGAAAAGTTGAGCTTTTTAAAGGCTTGTTGTAGCCTAAAACGATCCTTGACCATACACTGATTAAATAAGGGCAGAAAATCTGATTTTTGAGAGGAAAATGAAACGCTAGACATAGTTGACGGGATAACTTTTTGTATGGATAATTAAATTTAAGAGACTGCTTATTCTCCAAGGTGGTTGAATAAGGCTCAAAAAGCCCGATTTCAATGTGTATTCAGAGAATAAGTCCTGCATAATGCACAATATTATTCTGTGTATTATAGCAAAGTATGTCATCCAACTCAGTCGCAAACAAAGATAAGGCAA